>JAFUKI010000166.1 GCA_017467815.1 Clostridia bacterium | reverse complement strand
TGAGATTCTGTTCATCTGCGGATACTTTTTCCTCCGGGATAAACGGGTGCAGTACCGGCTGAAGGACTTGTTCATGAACTGCCGGGATCTGGTGCAGGAATATTTCCGTGTCAGCATCCCCGTCCTGATCAGCGACTCCCTGCTGGCACTGGGGAACAACGCGGTTGCCATGATCATGGGCAGAATCGGTCAGGCATTCGTGGCAGCCAATTCCGTTACCACTGTAGTACAGCAGCTCAGCTCCGTTCTGACCCAGGGTATTTCCAACGCCAGTGGTATCATCACCGGTCATACCATGGGGGAAGGGGACTACGACAAGGCGCAGAAGCAGGGATATACCTTCCTGTTCCTCGGTTTCCTGATCGGATGCGCAGCCGCCCTGGTGATCCTCGTTCTGCGGACACCGATCATCAATTATTACGATGTCTCACCGGAAGCGAAAGCAATCGCGTATGATCTGATGAATGCGATCATCATTATTATAATTTTCCAGTCCATGAACTCCATTCTGACAAAAGGGGTACTGCGTGCCGGAGGGGATACGAAATTTCTCATGCTGGGAGATATCCTGTTTCTGTGGGTGGCATCCGTTCCTCTGGGGGCACTGGCAGGTCTGGTGTTCCATTGGTCTTCCTTCTGGATTTATACCATGCTGAAGATCGACCAGATCATCAAATGTGTGTGGTGTTACTTCCGTCTGCGCAGTGGAAAGTGGCTGAAGAAAATACATAAAGCCGGAGAAACGGCAAAACGATAAGGATCATCGGAAGACCGAAGAGGTACTTCTTATAAAAATGAAAACAGGACGTATCGTATTGTACATTTTCGTGTAAATGCGATACGTCCATTTTTATTATTTTGCTCGGAATCCTTCAAAAATATACCCCGCAAAATCCTTTCTGCAGGCATCCAGATCCTCTTGTGTGCGGAATGTCCAGCCAAGTGGCAGCGCACCCAGCAGCGTACAGATCCGTCGATTCCACTTACGGCGGTACTGCCAGTCATAGGAAACAAAATCCGGTCGGGCAATACAGTTGAACAGTAACATCCCCAGCATCCGCATATGCAGCTTGTCCCCCACAAAAGCTGTGGAAAGCTGACCGCGGCAAACCTCCGGACGATGCTTCCGGTACCAGGATAACACAAATGGATAAAATGACTGGACCCAGTATACGCCCTTGTATTCCGAAAGAATCCTGTCCGCACCGGGGCAAAGACGGCTGCAGACAGCATTTGTCCGGCATTTGAATTCGATCAGCAGTGGTACCCGTCCGTCCACAACGGCAAGACATTCCGCCAATGTGGGAATGGTTTCTTCCGTGCCGCCCAGACGAAGTTTTTTCAGTTCTGCCAATGTAAATTCTTCCGGCTTCCCGGAAACACCGCACATACGTTCCAGCGTGTCATCGTGGAATACCACAATCTCTCCGTCAGCGGTGATGTGGATGTCGTTTTCGATGGCATACCCCTGTTCGGCGGCAAGATGGAATGCGGTCAGGGAATTCTCCGGCACAGTATCGTCATGGAGTCCGCGATGGGCGATCCGTGCGCCGGTAAGCAGTTTCCTGTCCGGATGACGGCGCAGGGAAGGGCAGATACAGAACAGCCATGCCAGAACAAAGAGCAAAACTACGGAAAGAATGAGAACAACCCAGATCATGGAATCAGTCCTCCATATCGGCAGCCGCTTCCATGACTTCCTTGGTGGTGGGTTTGGCATCCCCGTGTTTCACAAAGCACATGGTAACAAAGGACGCCGCGGCAAATACCACTGCATAGGGGAACAGAATGCTGTAACCCCATCCCAGACGGTCGATGAGAAAACCGGACAGCAGAGGAGTGGTAATCTGCGCCGCCATGGAGAAGGTGTAATAGAAACCGGTATACTTGCCCACATCCGATCCGGAACTCATTTCCACTACCATGGGATACGAATTGACGTTGATCGCAGCCCACGCAACACCGACCAGTGCCAGAACCGCATACATCACAGGCGTCTGTTCCGTAATAAACCCGGCGGCGGCAAAGCAGGCACTCATCAGCGCCACACCGAGAAGGATCGTCTTCTTTCTGCCCAGCGCACCGGAAACAAATCCCAGAGGCACAAACGCGGCAATGGCGGCAATGGTGGCGGTCATCAGGTAACCGGAAGATGTACCCAGATCCGTATGCCAGATATTGACACAGTATCGGGAGAACGCCGTGGTTACCGCATTGTAGGACATATACCACAGAAATACGGAGGAAAGAATCAGCACCAGACTCCGCATAACCGGTTTCGGCAGCTTTCCTGCAGGGGATTTTGCATCCTTTTCCGGCACATCTTCCTCAATATGCACCTGCGCGGCAAGCTTGTTTTCCCGGATGGTGAATACCAGAATCAGAACCGATATCAGCATGAACGCCGCAATGACAAAGAATACGGGCAAAAAGGACTGATCTTCGGCATATACAGTTTCACCGGCATCGTTTTTGTCACTGGACAGCATGAACATCATCACAATGGTGGAGAAAATACCGCCGATGTATCCTACCAGATTGATGATGGCATTGGCTTTACTCCGCAGAGGTTTTTCCGTAACATCGGGCATATATGCCACAGCCGGCGTACGGTAGGTGGACATGACAAACAGGAGCAAGAACAAAGTAATCAGAAATCCGGGGAAATGACGTGCTTCTTCGGTGAAAGCCAGAATGATCATCAGAACCACTGCGGCAATGGTACCGAAAAGAATGTACGGCGTACGTTTTCCCAGAGGCGAGCGGGTTCTGTCGGAAATGGCACCGAACAGCGGAAGCATGAAAATGGCAAGAATATTGTCCACGGACATGATCGCATTGGCGGCGAAAGTGGAAAGACCGAAGACATTCTCCAGCAGATAGGGGATCACCTGGTCATAGAACTGCCAGAATGCCAGTATGGACATAAAGGCGAAACCGATGAGAATTGTGCGCTTGTAATTGAGTTTCAAAATTACCTCCGATGGATCTGCAATGGCAGAAATAGGAATTCACTGCATATATGATAACACAGGAGAGCGGAAAGTGCAATGGTTTTGCCCAAAAAACAGGTATAATCGAATGTAGTATACCCGGATACAGGCGGAGATAAAAGAAAAACGGAGAGAAACGTTTGTACAGCTTCTCTCCGCTTGAGCAGTTTGATTCGTTTATAATCAGTTGGTGTAGTTGTCGAAGTAACCCTGTACCAGAACAACGGGGGTACCCTTGTCGCCGGAACCGCTGGTCAGGTCGCACAGGGAACCGATCAGGTCGGTGAGTCTTCTGGGGGTAGTACCCTGGGATGCCATATCGCCTACCAGATCGACTTTCTTTTCCTGAATCTTCTTGGAAATGGCTGCCTGCAGTTCCGCACCTGTCAGATCCTTGAAATCATTGTCGGCAAGATACTTCAGCTTCAGCTCATTGGGTGTGCCTTCCAGACCGGGGGTGTAAGCAGGGGATACACAGGGGTCAGCCAGTTCCCAGATCTTACCTACGGGATCCTTAAAAGCACCGTCGCCGTAAACCATAACTTCTACGTGCTTGCCGGTTTTTTCAAGAACAAGCTTCTGGATGTCGTTTACCAGACTGCTGCATTCTCTGGGGAAGAGCTTGATGGAATCTTCGGTAGCCTTGTTGGAACCAA
Organism: Clostridia bacterium; assembly: GCA_017467815.1. Taxonomy (GTDB): domain Bacteria; phylum Bacillota; class Clostridia; order Oscillospirales; family CAG-272; genus UMGS1696. The sequence goes on along the minus strand of JAFUKI010000166.1, from coordinate 33,131 downwards.
GCAGACCGTACTGTTCGTTGCATCCGCTTCCGTTGACGGGTTCACGCAGGATCTCGTCCATACCGTATACGATTTCAGCACCGGCAGCCTTGAGAATTCTCTTGGTTCTCACTCTTGTATGCACATCGCAGTTCAGAACACACTTGGTGTAATCCAGAACGGCTCTGGCGTCATTGGCAAAGATGACCTCTACATCGGTACCTTCCGCTGTGATCAGCTGCTGGTAGTAATCCACATAGTCAACACCGGTGAAGGGATGGAGATTTTCGCCGAACAGGGCTCTGTATCTTTCCAGGGACAGAACATCGCTGTAGGGATTTACGCCGGCTTCATCCAGCTTGTCCAGGGAAACCAGCTCGTTGCCCACCTCATCGGAGGGATAGCTTAACATCAGAACGATCTTTTTTGCACCTCTGGCAATGCCTTTCAGACAGATGGAAAAGCGGTTTCTGGACAAAATGGGGAAAATTACACCAATGGTATTGTCGCCGAATTTCGCCTTTACATCAGCAGCAATGTCGTCTACAGAAGCATAGTTGCCCTGTGCTCTTGCCACGATGGATTCGGTCATGCAGATTACATCTCTGTCACGGAGTGCAAATTCTTCACAGGCGGCTGCTTCCAGTACGCTGTCAGTGACGATCTGTACGAGATCATCGCCTTCACGAATGATGGGGCAGCGGATGCCTCTGGATATCGTACCTGTTCTTCTTTCCATGTTGGATCATCTCATTTCTTTAAAAATAGAATTTTGGGGAAACGAATTTTCCGGAAGACGCAAATATACTATTAACACTTGCCTCTTCAACCGTATTATTATACCACACATTCAGAGAAATGTCAATTATCAGAATTCATAGAATGGATTATTATTCGCTTTTTTGTATTATTCATGTGTTCCATATAACTGTATCTTTTGCGCAGAAAAGAGGGAATACAACCGTAGTGTGCGCTGTTTTCCGGAAAAAATCAGTGGGGATAAAAAATTTCACGGAGATACTTGCAATTTTGGGAGAAGTGTGTCATAATATAGAAAAATACGGACAGAGGAAAATAAAAATGGCGATTGAAAAAGTAAAAGCATATTTCAGACAGCTTGGCATGGAGGAACGTGTACTGGAATTTACCGTATCCAGCGCAACCGTGGAACTGGCGGCAGAAGCACTTCACTGTGAACCGTGCCGCATTGCCAAAACGCTGTCTTTCATGGTCGGAGAAAAACCGATTCTGATCGTGGCAGCCGGCGACACCAAGATCGACAACCCGAAATACAAAGCCCGCTTCGGCGCAAAAGCAAAAATGCTCACCCCGGAAGAAGCGGAAACCCTGATCGGTCATGCGGTGGGCGGTGTTTGTCCGTTTGCGGTGAACGATGGTGTAACAGTATATCTGGACGAATCCCTGAAGCGGTTTGAAACCGTATTTCCGGCGTGCGGCAGCGGAAACAGCGCGATTGAGCTGACCATTCCGGAACTGGAGAAATACTCCGGCTATACCGAATGGGTGGACGTCTGCAAGAACTGGGGATAATTGTTTTTTGAATATTATGTTTAGCAGGGGAATGAAGGATCACTTCATGGATCTTCACTCCCCCGCGCACCCATTTCTCTTTTCAAAAACTGATACACGAGGAATTGTTACTATAGTCAAGAAAAATCCCACTCTGCATTGTGACAGGGTGGGATTTGTTTATTTTATTCTTCTGCTTCTCCGGCTTCTTCTTCGGTTGTTTCTTCTGGGAGTACCTCAGTGATCGGCGGGAAGGTGACGGGTCTGCGGTAGATTACCTGCATTTCTCCATCCACAGCACGGAGACCTATGGTTTCGGTGCCGCCGAAGTAGTTTTCTTCACAGATGGATTCCACACATTCCAGAACCAACGGATACTGTCTTTTTACTTCGTTGCGGGCCACAGGGAACAGTGCGATCGTGGGATCCATGATTTTATATATTTCAGCCAGATAATTGTATCCGTGATGAGAAACCTGCATCATATCACACTTCAGCTGTTCTTCTGTGTAATACTTCATCATGATATTGCTTGCAGCTACGTCGATGTCACCGAAAATCATACAGGTTTTGCCGTCCATGGTGATTCTCAGAACGGTACCGGAGTTGTTGTAGTTGTCATCCGTTCTGTACAGACTTTCCTTGATGTTGACAAGGTCTTCCTGCGTATACAGAACATCCAGTGTTACATCGCCGAACTGAATGGTTTCGCCGGTGCGGGGCAGGTGGTACATCACATTATCATGAGCCAGATGGTATTTTTCATTGGGATTCTCCGCGTCGTATACGAAATCGGTGCCGTTCTTGTGGTTGTACATCATACGTTCCAAAACCAGCTCGTTGGCGCATTCTTTAAGAACCTTGTCAAAGCCCCAAATGTGATCGCCATGTTTGTGGGTGATAAACCAGCAGGCAATACGGATCTGTTCTCCTTCGGGAATACCTGTGATCTCTCTGGCAAATTCCATAAATTCTTCGGAATCGATCTGAGTATCCATGCCGCCGTCAATGGCGATAAGGCTGTTGTCTGCCAGCTTGATGAACATGAGCATACCGTTGTTGTTGTAAACGGCGGATTCGGGGATCTCGGGGTCCTGGTATCTCAGACCGTACAGGTAGAGTTCATTGGTTTCACCCTCAGCGGTTTCGAAGATGTAATTGAATTCTTCCAGGGAAGCGGTCTTGGAATTGTCTTTGATCACTCTGGTCTCACCGGTGGATTCGGTGTGGTAGGTGTAGAAAGACACATCATCCTTGTCGCACTGATAAGCCACAACACCACCCCAGTCAGCACGGAGTACAGTATTGAAGCCTTCGTTCCGCACTTTTGCAATATAGGCGGCAAATTCATCGGCATTGGTTTCGCTGATACCTATCATGACAGAGGGATCGTCCTCGGCAAAGCCCCAGGTCTCCTTCAGTGCCGTACCGGTGTACGCACCGCCGTCATACAGGGGAACACCGACGAGGGTATCTTTCCAAACCTGTTCACGGGTCAGGGTGATATCCAGATCAGAGGGAACGGTAACACGGCCGTTTTCATCGGTCTTGATGTTGGCAAAGAAAACTTCCAGAGCATCGTCCAGCAAAGTGTCAGCGGATGCGGCAATCACAATGCGGTTGTTTGTGCAGGTGATGCGGTAAACATACTGGTCCATCGCAGCGTACACTTCAGCAGATTCGGCACGGTTGGTATTGCCGATCAGAATCTCAGCAGAGTCGGTGGGGATAGCAGAGGGATCCATCACCCAGTCGTCAGAAATGGGAAGCTCAGCGTTGAAGGTTTCTTTAAAAGTTTTCCAGCAGAGAGAACCGGCATCGTTTGCAGTATCACTGCTTTTGGAGGACTGGACAATGGTGTAAAGACCGGTTCCGTTTTCATACAGGCAGAATTCATTTACGTTCTGTACTTCCGTTTCCGATACATCGGTTTCGTCCACCACATCTGTATTACAGCCTACGAGAAAAAGTACGGCTGCAAACAAAAGGGCAAGAAGATTCTTGAATTGCTTTTTCATGATTATTGCCTCACAATACTACATTTTGTGCAAGAAATACACTTATAGTATAATTATAACTGAACCGTCAGAAAAAAACATCATTAAAAATTGTCAAAAAATAGGCAATTTGCTTCAGAATATATACCGGAATTCATACATTCGCCGGAAATACCGTTTTTATGGCTTCCAGATGCTTGTCCTCGCCAAAAACAACAGCTTTGGGCGTCAGAACCGTTCCATCGTCCCCCGTTCCCGCCGGTACATATTCTACCACGGAAACGGAAGCATTGGAGACCCAGGGGATATTTTTCATATCATCGGGCGTTTTGCCGGAAAGCATACACTGCATGACCCGGATGGGAGTAGCGTGGGTGCCGATCAGGACGGTTTTGCCGGGATTATCCGCAGCAATACGCGCCAGTGCTCCGGTGACCCTCCCCCACAGATGACGAACACTCTCACCGCCCGTAGGTACGGCATTGCCGATATCGTTCATCCAGACTGCGTAGTCCTTTTCAAACATCTTCTGCAGATTCGTGAATGATCTGCCTTCCCATTCGCCGGCGTAAATTTCTCTGAGCTGTTCATCGGGAATCACGTCCATCCCCAGCCGATCCGCTGCCGGCTTGACGGTATGAAAAGCCCGCTGCAGGTCACTGGCGTATACTTTGTCCACGGCATAACGGCTCAGAACATGATCCGCCGTCATTTCCGCCTGCAGATATCCCTTCTCCGACAGATCCACATTGGTGTGTCCGGCAAAGAATTTGGCTACATTGGCAAGACTTTCCCCGTGGCGGACAAGAATGATCCTTGCAGATACTTCCATTATGCCACCACGGCAGGAAAACCTGCGGCTGTGACGGCGGCAGTCAGTTCCGCATCCGTTACCTTTTCGGGGCAGGTGACAACCGCTTTGCCCAGTTTTACATCAATTTCCGCTTTGCATCCCAGCGCTTTCAGAGCCGCTTCCACCTTGGCGGCGCAGTGATTGCAGTGCATACCTTCAATTTTCAGTTTTACCGTCTTTTTCTTACCGAATAACATAATTCCATACTCCTTTATATCCTGATGATTTCATTATACTTTCTTTTTCGTTTGTGTCAACCGCGGTACCGTCTCAGCCGCAGAGCATTGCATACCACACAAATACTGGAGAGGGACATAGCCGCTGCCGCGATCATGGGTGTCAGCTTCAGACCGAACAGGGGGAAGAATACCCCGGCTGCCACGGGAATGCATAACATATTGTATCCGAAAGCCCATGTCAGGTTCTGGGCAATGTTCCGCATAACGGCACGGCTCAGGCGAATGGCGTGACCCACATCGTTAAGGTCATTCTTCACCAGAATTACCCCGGCGGATTCAATGGCAATATCCGTACCCTGACCGATGGCGATACCGCAGTCCGCTTTGGTCAGTGCCGGTGCATCATTCACACCGTCCCCCACCATAACGGTAACACGGCGTTTGTCATCACCGAAATAACTGCCGTCCATGATGGTTTCCAGTGCCGCTGCCTTTTCTTCCGGTTTTACAGAGGCGATTACGTGTTCAATCACCACCGAGGAAGCAACAGCTTTGGCGGTAATTTCCGTGTCTCCCGTCAGCATGACCACTTTGGCACCAAGCTGTGTGAACTGGGAAACGGCGGTTTTACTGGTTGCCTTGATCGCATCACCAACACCCAGAAGACCAATGGTCGTATCTTCACAGGCAACCCATACGGGTGTCCATCCGTTCTTGGCAAACAGTTCACTCTGAACGGATGCACTGTGGGGGATGACGATACCCTTCTGCTCCAGGAATGCACGGTTGCCGCAGTAATAGCGTTTTCCGCCGATCATACCGTCCACACCGCCGCCGAAAGTAACATGATAATCACTGCATTCCGGCAGATCCAATTCTTTTTCTTTGCCATACAGCGTAATGGCTTTTCCGATGGGGTGTTCGCTCATGGATTCCAGCGCCGCGGCAACGGAGAGAAAATCGGTACTGGGCGTTTCCTGTATACAATGAACCCCTTCAACCTGCATTCTGCCTTCCGTGATGGTACCGGTTTTGTCCAGAACGATGGCTTCCGTTTTGCAGAGCAGATCCAGTGCGTCGGCACTCTTGATCAGAAGCCCCATTTCCGCCCCCCGTCCGATGCCGCACATCACTGCAGTAGGTGCCGCAAGACCAAGCGCACAGGGGCAGGAGATCACCAGCACAGAAATGCCGAAACTGACCGCCGTATCCAGCGAACCGGTGGATATCAGCCAGATGATAAACGTAATCAGCGCAATACCGCATACGATGGGTACAAAAATGCCGCTGATCTTATCCGCCAGTTTTTGTACAGGTGCCTTGGAAGTGGCGGCTTCTTCCACCAAAGCGGCAATACGGGCAACGGTGGTGTTTTCCCCAACGGATTCCGCACGCATTTCCGCATAACCGGAGGTCAGAACCGTGCCGCTGATCAGCTTGTCGCCGATATTTTTCTCCACCGGTACGCTTTCGCCGGTGATAACACTTTCATTCACAGAACCGCCGCCGGTCAGGATGATGCCGTCACAGGGAATGCCGCTTCCGGAACGGATCAGCAGAATGTCCCCTTCCACAAGTTCGTCCGTGGGAATGGATATAACCTGATCATCCCGGCGCACTTCCGCACTTTTCGGCGCCAGATCCAGCAGATGCCGTACCGCATCCCCGGTTTTCCGCCGCGCACGCAGTTCCAGTGTCCGTCCCAGGGTGATCAGGGCGAGGATCATGGTGACGGACTCAAAATGCAGTTCGTGGGTCAGGGGCGTGATATCGGCACCGGCGGAAAGTCCGACAGCCATTTTCACCAGAATATAAATACCGTAAACAAAGGAAGCGCCGGAACCGACGGCAATCAGCGTGTTCATATTCGCGCTTCGATGGAGAGCCGCACGGAAACCATCACCGTAATAGGCATGATTGATCAGAATCACGGGAACGGCAAGAAGCAGCTGCAGGATGGCGTTGTACAGGGGCGCACTGCCTCCTGTATGGGGATCGATCAGACCCGGCAGAGGCAGACCGATCATATGCCCCATGGTGACATACATCATGATCACTGCAAAAACAATGGACTTCCACAGACGGGACTTGAGATTTTTGTACCGCAGTGCATCGGGATCTTCGGCTTTTTTTCCTTCGTATACGGATGCCCCGTAACCTGCGGATTTCACGGTTTGGCAGATACTTTCTTCTGAAACTGTATTTTCGTCGAACTGTACGGTCATGGTGTTGTTCATCAGACTGACCATCACATCCGAAACGCCGTCCATCTGGCGTACAGCTTTGTCAACAGCGGCGGAGCAGGCAGAACAGCTCATACCGGAAACGGAGAATTTTTGTGTTTTCATAAAGATACCTCACTTTGTTGCTGCGCCAAAATATACTGCAGCAGGGGACACAGATAACTTTTTAGTAAGTATATCCTAACCGATAGATACAAGACCCGACAGAAACGGCGGACGCATCAGAATTCAGCGCCGGAACGGAGCATCTTGTTCATATACTCATAAATTCCGTCTTCCTGAAGATTGTAGGCAAGAGGAACAGGAGAACCGATTCCTGCGGCAACGAGAGAAACACTGCAGTTCACGGTCAATGTTTTCCCGGTTCCGATCTCGCCGGAAGTCAGACGGGAGAAAACGGCATTGATAATACCGCCGTGGGTGACACCGATGATGGCTTTTTCGGAAACCGCATCCATCATGTCGTCCATTGCCGTATACATACGGGCAGCGGCGGCAGGTACGCTTTCCACATTGCCGGCCTGTTTTTCACCGCGGGGGAAGAGAACCTTACGTTCTTCCAGCGTCAGCCCCGACAGACTGCCGTAATCCCGTTCATTGAGATTGGGCAGAACAATAAGGGAATCGTTGACCGGGGTAAGGAGAGCCGGGTCCGTGTTGTCGGGGGCGGACAGGGCGGCGGTGATATATCCGGCAGTATCGGCGGCACGGGAGAGGGGAGAAGTACAAACGGCGCCGAAATGCACACCGGCGGAAAAACAGCGTCTGAAGATCATGGCAGTGCAGGCGGACTGAAGCCGTCCCGTTCCGTTGAGAGGCACATCCTCCCTGCCCTGGAGACGTTTGATCTGGTTCCAGTCGGTCTGACCGTGGCGGACAAGACAGATCAGCCGTCTGCCTTCCAGAAGCAGATGAGCTGCCTGACTCGGGGAAGTCAAATATACGGGGAACACGGGCAGAACACGCCCTTTTCGGAATGAAGCATTGTTCGGCATAACAGACAGCACCTCCTTTTCTGAAAACCGATTGGATATACTATACTTTATTATACTATACTTTTTTCTGTATGTCAATCCGCCGGACAGGATTTCCGTCACGGTATCCTGCGGGGAAACGGCAGAATTCCGCCTGATTTTTTCGGGATAAAACTTGATTTACCGTCTTGTATCTGGTATAATAATACTATTAAAATCAGGTGTGGTATGCCTTGCTGTGCGGATAGGGGATCTGTCAGGCACGGGAAAGATGAATACACATATTTTTAGTATATAGAAAGGATGCGGATGCCAATGCTTCACCGGGAGAACCGGATGGCGTTGGAGCTGCATAACGGCATACATGGCGCAGACAGAAAAACAAAAGCATATCAGAAATTTCTCTATTATTGCCCACATTGACCACGGTAAGTCCACTCTGGCGGACAGAATTCTGGAGTTTTCCAATACGGTGGCAAAACGGGATATGGAAGAACAGCTGCTTGACAACATGGATCTGGAAAAGGAACGCGGGATCACCATCAAGGCAAGAGCTGTACGTATCGACTATAAAGCGCCCGATGGGGAAGAATACGCCCTGAACATGATCGACACCCCCGGTCACGTGGACTTCAACTACGAAGTATCCCGTTCCCTCAATGCCTGTGAAGGAGCGCTTCTGGTGGTGGATGCTACCCAGGGAATCGAAGCCCAGACCCTTGCCAATGCGTATCTGGCAGTGGATGCGGATCTGGAAATCGTACCGGTGGTCAACAAGATCGACCTTCCTTCCGCAGATGTAGCCCGTGTACAGGCGGAGATCGAGGATGTAATCGGTATTCCGGCGGAAGGATGCCCTGCTGTATCCGCCAAAACCGGCGTGAATATCGAATCGGTAATGGAAGCCATTATCCGCGACATTCCCGCACCCGACGGTGATGAAAACGCCCCCCTGCGCTGCCTGATCTTCGACTCCGTATACAACAGCTATATGGGTGTTGTGGTATATATCCGCGTAAAGGAAGGAACGCTGCGTGTGGGCGATACCATCAAGCTCATGCATACCGGCGCGGAATTTGAAACAGTGGAAGTTGGGGTTATGGATCCCTTCGGACTTCGTTCCACAGGTGTTCTGTCCGCCGGCGAGGTTGGCTATTTCACTGCTTCCATCAAAACCGTAGCGGATACCCGTGTGGGTGATACCGTAACCAAGGTCGATTCCCCTGCCGCAGAACCTCTGCCCGGCTTCAAAAAGGTACAGTCCATGGTGTACGCAGGTATCTATCCGGCAGACGGCGCACGGTACAATGAAACCAAGGATGCACTGGAAAAGCTGCAGCTGAACGACGCCGCATTTTCCTTTGAACCGGAAACCAGTATTGCTCTGGGCTTCGGCTTCCGCTGCGGTTTCCTGGGACTTCTGCACATGGAGATCATTGAAGAACGTCTGGAGAGAGAATTCAATCTGGACCTGATCACCACCGCCCCCAGTGTAATTTACGAAATCACCAAGAAAAACGGGGAAGTGATCTACATCGACAACCCCACCAACTACCCGGCTCCCGATGAAATCGAGATTGCGGCGGAACCCATCGTTGCGGCATCCGTCATCACGCCTACGGAATATGTGGGCGGTATTATGGATCTGTGTCAGGACCGCAGAGGTACGTTCTTGGATATGAAATATATCGACACGGAGCGTGTGGAGCTCCACTATAAACTGCCGCTGAACGAGATCATCTACGACTTCTTTGACGCACTGAAATCCCGCAGCCGCGGCTATGCGTCCCTGGACTACGAGTTTGAAGGCTATGTGGCAAGCAATCTGGTAAAGCTGGACTTCCTCCTGAACGGAGAAATGGTGGACGCCCTGACCTTTATTGTCCACTCCGAGAAAGCATACGGCAGAGCCAGAAAGATCGCGGAGAAACTGAAAGACAATATTCCGAGACAGCTGTTTGAAGTACCGATCCAGGCGGCGATCGGTTCCAAGATCATCGCAAGAGAAACGGTAAAAGCACTGCGGAAAGACGTACTTGCCAAGTGTTACGGCGGGGATATTACCCGTAAGAAGAAACTGTTGGAAAAGCAGAAGGAAGGTAAGAAGAAGATGCGTCAGCTGGGCAGTGTACAGGTATCTCCCGAAGCCTTCATGGCGGTGCTCAAGCTGGATGATGACAACTGATGAAGAAATCCGCCGTATCCCTGCATGACCAAATCTCTGTACAGAAAGGCGAACTTTATGCAGACACACTACAACGATAAAAAACGATTGGGGATCTACATCCACATTCCGTTTTGTCTGTCAAAATGTGCATACTGTGATTTCAATTCCGCCCCGGCACAGAATCCGGAGGGAATTACGCGCTATGTCAATGCCTTGATTTCCCATATGGAGAGCTATAAAAAAGGTGCGCGCGCCTATGAACCGGATACGGTATTTATCGGCGGAGGAACGCCAACCTGCATCCCCATGGAAGAGCTGGTGCGGCTGATCAAAGCGATAAAGCGGAATTTCCGCCTGACAAAGTACGCGGAATTTTCCATGGAAGCCAACCCGGCAACCGTGACCTACGAAGGACTGCGGAAGCTGAACCGTATGGGGGTAAACCGGCTGAGCTTCGGTTTGCAGAGTGCCCACGACAATGAACTGGCGGCACTGTCCCGGAGACATACGCGGAAGGATTTTGTACGGAGCTATAAAATGGCACGTGCCGCCGGATTCGCTAATATCAATACGGATTTGATGTTCGGGATTCCCCATCAGACCATGGGTTCCCTGATGCATACACTCTCTTTCATCACACGCCTGAACCCGGATCATATTTCTCTCTACGACCTGAAAATCGAGCCGGGGACACAGTTCTACAGGGACTATGAAAAGATCGCCCCTTATCTGCCCGATGAAGATACGGAAGCGGATATGTACGAGCAGGCAGTGGCATATCTGGCGGACAGAGGGTATTATCAGTATGAGATCTCCAATTTTGCCCGTCCGGGAAAGATGTGTGCCCATAACCTGAAATACTGGAACTGCGAAGAATACCTTGGTTTCGGGGTGTCCGCCCATTCCTATTTCAACGGAAACCGATTCGCCTTTACTGCGGATAAGGAACGGTATATCCAGGGGGTGGAACAGCCGGCGTCCCGGATCAAGATCACCGATCAGAATGAAACGGTGGAGGAGAGGGAACGGCTGGGCGAATACATAATGCTCCGATTCCGTCTGAATGAAGGGATCGACAGCCGGGAATTCACCAGAAGATTCGGTTCCTCCTTCGAGACGCTGTACGGTCATAAACTGAAAAAATTTATCGACGGCGGCTACATGACCGCCCGGAACGGCCGCTTTGCACTGACCCCGAAGGGAATGTTCATTTCCAATTATATACTGTCCGATATTCTGGAATTCGCTGATTTCGGAAAGTATGTGTTCGGAAACTGATCCAATGTGCCGGTGCATTTGGATTGCTATGATTGAAAAAGCGGTTTTCCTCTGATCGGAAGGGGAAGATCGCTTTTCATATTTATCTGAAAACAAACCGATACAAAAAATATTGCAGAATTCTTCTGTCAATGGTATAATGATACTGAATACAGTAACTCCCATTCATAAAGGAGAAAGATCATGATCCAAAACAGCAGTACTTATGTGAATGTATTCACCAGAAATATGCCGGAACCAGTTTACAGCTATCGCAGCGGCCTTACCGTCTATGAAGAAAGATTTCTGGAAGGAATGCTGATCCCCGGCGGCTGGAATGCGAGCGGCTATCCCCTGAACGTACTTTCCAACTACCCCACATTTGTGTCCCGCTCCTCCGATCCTTCCGTTTTCCATGTAGCCATCGACGGCGAAAGCGTGGATTACCGCCTGTCCGTGAAGGATTTTGCTGTAATCGAAAAGGAAAACGGTGCCAAGGAAACCGTGCTGACCCTGACTTCCGACTTCAAGCCGGTGGAGATTGTTGTCCATACCCTTCTGGACGGTACCGCAATGTTCGTCCGCTGGCTGGAAATCCGCAATTTGTCCGACAAACCCATGGCAGTGTCCCGATTATCTGTTTTCTGCGGTGTTGTGGAAACGGTTCGGGAGATCAGACAGTACGGTACCCATACAGTACCCGAAGGAATGTATGAACTGGGGTATTTTGAAAATGCCGCATGGGGGAATGAGGGGGATATGGTGTGGAAAAACCTCCCCTATGATAAAACATCATTTGCCGGACGTTTTAATCGGCATCGTTTCCGCCATCCTGCCTTCTTCCTGAAAAATAAAGTCACAGGTATGCTGTTCTTCGGTCAGATGGCTTACAGCGGTGCCTATGAGTTCTCCTTTGATTATATGGCAAACAGAAATTCTTCCGATGTTTCCATGAATATTGATATGGCAGTGGATGGGGTGCAGCCCCTTTATCTGATCGATGCGGGTGCGGTGTTTGTGTCCCCGCAGGTTCATATCGGTGCCATTTTCGGTACGTTGGATGATGCGGTGAATATTTCCTATGACCATATCCGCCGTTCTGTCCTGAATATGCCTGAAGCAAGCGGGGAAGCCTGTTATGTCGTTTCCGGGATGGGAGCCGAACATGACATGACCGTGGAGACAACCAAGCGGTTCATGGAGCAGATGGCAGAGGTGGGCGCGGAGGTGTTCATCGTGGATGCCGGCTGGTATTGTCCCCCCGGAAAAGAAGGGGAATGGTATCCGTGTGCCGGGGATTGGCATCCCGATCCGGAACGTTATCCGAATGGCATCCGTGAAATCCGTGACCATGCGAAAAAACTCGGTCTGAAATTCGGTATGTGGATGGAAGCGGAACGGCTGGGGGATTTTTCCGAAAGTTACAAAGCGCATCCCGAATGGTCCACTTTCGACATGGGAGGAAATTCCAGCTGCGGTCTTCTTGATTTTACAAACACTGAAGCCGCTGCCTGGGCAGAATCCGAAATTGCACGTATCATTACAGAAAACGAACTGGATCTTTTCCGGATCGATTACAACAACGCGACAGTCACATCCCATTTTGTGAAAAACGGAGAACGCCAGGAATATACACTGCTCAAGCATTATGAAGGTGTATGTGCCATGTATGAACGGCTGAAAAAACGCTTTCCCAATGTGCTGTTTGAAAACTGTGCAGGCGGCGGCGGGCGTACCGATCTGGGTTTGCTCCGTTCCATGAACCATACCTGGGTCAGTGACTGGCAGAAAGCGCCCCGTTCTCTCTATATCACAATGGGGATGACCCTTGTTCTGCCGCCGGAACGGGTGGATCGTCTGGTAGGCGGTATGGGCTGTCATGCTTTTGCTTCACTGGATTTCCAGATGCGCAACGTAATGCTGGGTCATATAACTCTCAATGTATTTTCACCTGCAGCAGCGGAATACAATCCCGAACAGCTCGCCTTTATCAGACACAGTGTTGATATTTACAAAAATTTTATCCGTACATTCTTGCCGGACTCCCATATGTATCACCACAACGAATCCATTCCCACCGCGGAAAAAGAAGGATTCTGTGCCCTTGAGCTGGTGGCAGCGGACAAAACAAAAGCAGCTATGACCATTTTCTCTCTGCCCGGTGCAGAATCCCGCTGTATCAACGTTGTCCCGAAAGGATTGGACACCGGCAAAACGTATCGTGTCACCTTTGACAACACCGGCGCAGTAACCGCAATGACCGGTTACGAACTGCTGACAAACGGTATCCGCACCGTTCTTGCAGCTATGACCAGCGAACTGGTTTTGTTTGAAGAAGTAAAATGAGAACCGGGATTTTTTCCGGGAGAACAGATGCAATAAAGTACATCGGGATATCCTGCTTCGGACCGGTAGGGAGATCTTTTGTCCACCAAAAGGCGCCGTGTATAGTTTATACAAGAAAAAATAGTGTATTATACCACATTTTTACAAAAAAACTGTTGATAAAATTCCAATAATGTGTTATAGTAATAAGGTATACAAAATAAATCAAAATAGGAGAACAACTATGACCTATAACAAGAAAACTGTTGAAGACATTGAAGTCAAAGGTAAGCGCGTTCTGGTTCGCTGCGATTTCAATGTTCCCGTAAAAGATGGCGTTATTACCGATGATAAGCGTATTGTCGGCGCTATGAAGACCATTGAGTACCTGGTAGCACAGGGCGCGAAGGTTATCCTCTGCTCCCACATGGGCAGACCCCACAACGTACTGGACGCAGAACTGAAGCTGGATAAGAAGGAAAAGAAGAAGATCGAAGCTCTGCCTGCTGAAGAACAGGAAGCTGCAAAGGCTGCTGCTCTGGAAAAGGGCGCCAAGGATATCACCAAGCTGTCCCTGAAGATCATCGCTGACGACCTGACCAAGCGCGGTCTCAAGGTTACTCTGGCTAAGGACGTAGTTGGCCCCGATGCACAGGCTAAGGCTGCTGACCTGAAGGAAGGCGAAATCCTGCTGCTGGAAAACGTACGTTTCCACGCTGCTGAAGAAAAGAACGATCCCGATTTTGCCAAGGCAATGGCTTCTCTGGCTGAAATCTACGTAAACGATGCATTCGGTACCGCTCACCGTGCACACGCTTCTACCGCAGGTGTTGCTGATTACCTGCCTGCCGTTTGCGGTTACCTGATCCAGAAGGAAATCGAAATCATGGGCAAGGCTCTGGACGATCCCAAGAGACCCTTCGTAGCCATCCTCGGCGGCGCAAAGGTTTCTGATAAGATCGGCGTTATCAACAACCTGATCGAAAAGGTTGACACCCTCATCATCGGCGGTGGTATGGCATATACCTTCTTCGCTGCTATGGGCAACACCACCGGTACTTCCATCTGCGAATCCGATAAGCTGGATCTGGCGAAGGATCTGCTGGCTAAGGCTAAGGCTAAGGGCGTAAACTTCCTGCTTCCCGTTGACAACGTAATCGCACGTGAATACAAGGAAGACAGCACCTATATGCGCATCTACTCCGATTCCATTCCGGATGGCTGGATGGGTCTGGACATCGGCGAAAAGACCCAGGAACTGTACTCCAAGACCATCATCGGTTCCGGTACAGTTGTATGGAATGGTCCTATGGGCGTTTCCGAATGGGAAAACTTCGCATCCGGTACCCGCGCTGTAGCCAAGGCTGTTGCTGAATCCGGTGCTATCTCCATCATCGGCGGCGGTGACTCTGCTGCTGCTGTTGAACAGCTGGGCTATGCTGAAAAGATGACCCATATCTCCACCGGCGGCGGCGCTTCTCTGGAATTCCTGGAAGGTCTGGAACTGCCCGGTATCGCTTGTCTGCTGGACAAATAATTCATGTAACTTCGCGGATTGAGCGGGGGTCAGGGAATAGTTGACCTTCGCTCTTTCCCTGTTTTTTAAAATTTATAGAAACAAAGGAGATAGAAATGAAAAAAGACGTAAGAAAGGTTGTCATCGCCGGCAACTGGAAAATGAATATGACCCCCTCCGAAGCTGTAAAGGCTGTAAAGGAAACCGCTGCCCTGACCGCAGGCAAGAACGGCTGTGATGTTGTACTGTGCGTACCTTTTGTAGACATCGCTGTAGCTGTAGAAGCTGCCAAGGGTACCAATGTAAAGATCGGTGCACAGAACGTGCATTTTGAAGCAAAGGGCGCGTTCACCGGTGAAATCTCCGCCTCCATGCTGCTGGAAGCCGGCGCTGAATATGTAATCATCGGTCACAGCGAAAGAAGACAGTACTTCGGTGAAACCGACGAAACCGTAAACAAGAGAACCAAGGCTGCTCTGGCTGCAGGTCTGAAGGTTATTCTCTGCCTGGGTGAAGTTCTGGAAGAAAGACAGGCAGGCATCACTGCTGAAATCGTTTCCATGCAGACCAAGCTGGATCTGGCAGACATTTCCGCAGAAGATCTGAAGAACGTGATCATCGCATACGAACCCGTATGGGCAATCGGTACCGGTCTGACTGCAACTCCCGATCAGGCTGAAGAAGTATGCGCGATCATCCGTAATGTTGTATGCGGTCTGTACGGCTGTGAAGCTGCTGAAGGTCTGACCATTCAGTACGGCGGCTCCATGAACGAAGGCAATGCGGCAGAACTGCTGTCCAAGGTAAATGTTGACGGCGGTCTGATCGGCGGCGCATCTCTGGTTCCCGAAAAGTTTGCAAAGATCGTTGACGCTGCACAGGCATAACGAATGATGGAAATCAAAAAATGTACTTTACCCCCTTTCACCGTAATCGGTCTGGTGGGGAAGAGTACGGACGGCCCCGGATATGTGGACAAACTCTGGATGGAAATCAATCGTAAGGGAAAATCCATCATGCACCTTGTGAAAAAAGACGAGGACGGCGATCTTGCCGGCGTATGGGGGTTGATGAACGATGAAACCGGCACATTCCTTCCGCCCGGAGACAAAAAATCAAAGACCGTGGTATACATGGCAGGACTGGAAGTAAACGACAACGCCAAAGCTCCCAAAGGATTTGAAAAATGGGTAATCCCGGAATATGACTACCTGTACACCCCTGTAGAAGGGAAGAAACTGCAGGTGATCGAATCCGTCATGGAGTATTGTGCAGAAGAAAACCTGGTCTTCGCCGCCTGCCCCTTTGACTATATGCCTGCGGACGGCAAGACAATGTATATGTTCTTCCCGGTAAAACCCGATCCGGAGACAGTTGAATAAAACATCAAAAGGGATTGTTGTATTAAGCAGGGGAGCGAAGAATTATTTCATAAATCTTCGCTCCCCTGCGCCTCTCCCTCTTTTCAAAAAACTTCGAAAAAGGGTTTTGCAACAGAAGTATTAAATTGTTTTAGGAATGTCGGTTTACCAATAATATTTTTGTACCTTTTTTTATGGTTTTGAAAAGTTCGGGGGCAAAGAATTGCTGCGCAAATATTCGGGGGAAGGAAAGCCTTTTTTAGTTTTCCTTCCCCCAAAAAATTTTACTTGTGACAGCTCCTTGTTTTCTGAAAATCTTCCTATTTTAAAAGTTTTTGAGGAGGGTGCAGGGAGGAACTTTTTTCAAAAAGTCCCTCCCTGCAAAATACCTCCCAATGAATTCAGTGACATGATCACAGAATAATCTTCCGTAATCGTGTACAATATAATCAGAAAGAGAAACATACACATCGGAGGCATATATGGAACACATCTACGATATGATCATCATCGGCGGCGGACCGGGCGGATATACAGCAGCATTGTACGCAGTGCGGGCAGGACTGGATACACTGATCCTCGAAAAAATGATGGCAGGCGGACAGATGGCGCTGACCCACCAGATCGACAACTATCCGGGATTCGATGAAGGTATCGACGGATTTGCTCTGGGGATGAAAATGCAGCAGGGAGCGGAAAAATTCGGTGCGAAAACAGAATCTGCCGAGGTGCTTTCCGTTGCACTTGCCGGAGAAATCAAACGCGTGGAAACCACATCGGGTATCTTCCTCAGCCGTACGGTGGTTCTGGCAACAGGTGCCAATCCGAGGGAACTGGGCATTCCCGGTGAAGCGGAAAGGGTAGGGCGCGGAATCCATTACTGCGCAGCCTGTGACGGAATGTTTTATAAAAACAAAACCGTTGTGGTCGTTGGCGGCGGCAATTCAGCAGCTGCGGATGCCATGCTTCTGTCCCGTGTTGCGGCAAAAGTCATCCTCGTCCACCGGCGCGATACCCTGCGTGCGGCGAAAATCTACCACGAACCTCTCATGAATGCGGAAAATATCGAATTCTACTGGAACAGCTCCGTTTCCGGTGTGCTGGGTGGGGAAAAACTCACCGGCGCGGTTCTGCGGAATCTGCAGACAGGGGAAGAAACGCAAGTACCCTGCGACGGCGTGTTTGTCAGTATCGGCAGAAAACCCGCCTCGGAAATGTTCGGCGGACAGATACAGCTGGACGATGGCGGGTATGTCATAGCCGATGAATCCACCAGAACCAATATCCCCGGTGTGTTTGCTGTAGGCGATATCCGTACAAAAGCCGTACGCCAGATCATCACAGCCGCATCCGACGGTGCTGTGGCTTCCTTCTATGCGGAAGAATACCTGGCAGAAAAAGGAAAGTGAAACCTGAAGATCCTTCCATACAAAAAAGTCTGTTGTACATTTTCATGTGTACAGCAGACTTTTTCAGTTTATGAATCACAGCATTCCCCGGAAGATTCCGTATCATCCGCCGGCGGTTCCGCAGCAGGAAGGGCAAACCAGAACCGGCTTCCGGATCCGACCTTGCTCTGTACCCCGAACCGGGCATTGTGCAGTACCAGAATGTTCTTCACGATGGACAGCCCAAGCCCCGTTCCCATGTTCGCCCGTTTGTGGAAATCATGTACTTTGTAATACCGTTCCCATACCATGGGCAGCTGTTCTTCCGGGATGCCGATGCCGCTGTCGATAACGGACAGTACCACTTCTTTCTCTTCCATGGTCTGGCGGATAATCACCGTTTTATCTTCGCCGGTGTAGTTTACCGCATTGTTGATCAGGTTGTACAGCACCTGCAGAATACGGGTTTCGTCAGCGTGAACGTATACATCCCCATCGGCTTCCAGAATCAGACGGTAGCCTTCCTTTTCACGCAGTTTGGCATACCGGGCAATGGACTGACGCACCACATCGGTCAGATTGAACAGTGTGGGGTGAATAACCTGATTACCGCTTTGATACTGGGAAACCTCCAGCATATCGTTTACTAAGGACGTAAGCCGGCGGGTCTCGTCAATGATGATCTGCATATTTTCCGGCGTCGCTTCTCCCGGCAGATCACGGATCACCTCACTGTAGCCGGAGATCATGGTCAGAGGCGTGCGCAGGTCGTGGGAGATATTGGCGATCAGATCCTTCCGCATTTTATCCAGCCGGGACAGTTCATAGGCAGCATGATTCAGAGTATCGGACAGCAGTACCGTTTCCTTGCAGGTTCCGCCGTTGAACTGCACATCATAATTGCCCATCGCCAGCTTGGTAGCCTCCGTACTCATGGAACGCAGGGGCTTGGTGAAGTGATAGGAAATGATGACAGCCATAACCGCCGCCACAACAGCAAGAATGATGCAGATATAGATGAGCTGCAGACGAAGGGTGGAGATGGTGGAGGCAAGGGGAGCAATTTCCGTGTTCAGGATCAGGAACAATTCACCCTCATCCGATTCCGCATTCTGCAGAACATTGGCATAAATCATGTTCCGGGAACGGTCCATCATATCTTCATCCACTTCTCCCGGACGATTCAGAAGGGTAGCAAGGGAAAATTCTTCCGTATAGCTTTCTCCGGAGGTCAAAACCTCCCGGTACAAACGGTTCAGGGAAGATTCCGCCGTCATGTTGTGGACAAAACAGAAGGTGTTGGTGTGTTCTCGGATAATCTCCCTGCCGTAGCCGTCTTCAATGGCGTATACGGAAATGCAGATGTTGAATCTCTTGGTCATTTCCGCGGCGGTCTGTCCCAGTGTTTCCGTACCGAGAGCGGAAGATTTTTCTAGTGCCTGTGCACATTCCAGCAGCTCACGGCTTTTTACCGAATGGTACACACTGTCCATGAGAAAAGTCTGGAACAGCCACAGAAATACAATGGCAATGGCAATGAACAGGGCAAATGCACCCAGTAATTTGGCGCGCAGACTGGAATAAATGATCTTGTTTTGTTTCGTATGTTTCATACTGTCAATACTTGTCTACATCAAACCGATAACCGACGCCGCGCAGGGTTACGATAAAGGAAGCGTATTTCCCCAGACTCTTGCGCAGGAGCTTGATGTGGGTGTCCAGCGTACGGTCGTCACCGAAATAGTCGTAGCCCCAGACTTCGCAGATAAGTTTTTCTCTGGTCAGGGCGATATTTTTGTTTTTCAGCATATAGAAGAACAGATCGTATTCCTTGGGCGTCATGTCCGCGCGTACCCCGTCGATGTATACGATACGTGCGGTCAGATCCGCTTTCAGTCCGCCTTCTGCCAGGGAAATCACTTCATTCGGCTTGTTCAGCATATTGCCAAGACCGGAATCCCGGCTGCCGCACCGCTTCATGACCGCATCGATCCGCAGCATCAGTTCTTTGGGGGAGAAGGGCTTCACCACATAGTCGTCTATACCCAGCTCGAATCCGTTGATCTTGTCGTATTCTTCCCCGCGGGCACTGAGCATGATGATGGGAATATTGGAAAACTTCCGGATCTCCCGACACGCGGAAAAACCGTCCAGCTCCGGCATCATAATGTCGATGATCATAATATCGAACTGCTTTTCCCGGCAGAGCTGCACCGCTTCCATACCGTCCCCGGCTTCTGCAATGGTGTGTCCTTCAAAAACGGCATATTTTGCGATCAGCCGACGGATCATTTCTTCATCGTCCACGATCAGAATGTTATACATGAAATAAGAATACCTCCGTTTTTTTAAAATCAGTAAAATGGCAAGAGGGCTGCAGTGATACCATACAGCCCCCTGATTGTATGCGATTAGTTTTCCTCGAACTGTACGTTATTCAAGCCGTCCGGCACTTCTTCGTAGCAGGTTACCTGCACTTCCATGATCTTTCCTTTTCTGGAAATCTGGAAATTCAGTACATCTCCTACGGCACTGCTCTTTACAATAGCGG
Organism: Clostridia bacterium; assembly: GCA_017467815.1. Lineage (GTDB taxonomy): Bacteria > Bacillota > Clostridia > Oscillospirales > CAG-272 > UMGS1696. The sequence goes on along the minus strand of JAFUKI010000166.1, from coordinate 12,811 downwards.
CAATTTCATCACCGGAATTGACTTCGCTGCCGTTGATGGAAATGATCCTGTCACCAACGCTGAGCACATCATCGTTGTATCCTTCCACCAGACCGATGACATACACACCCACATTGTTCAGACCGTAGAAACGTGCGGTAGCAAGGTCGGTGAAGGTCGTGGTTTCGATACCGATCATGATCTTGCCTCTGACATAACCGTATTCCAGAAGCTGTTCACTGACCGTCAGCGCATCGTTGATCGGGATGGCAAATCCAAGTCCTTCCACGTTTTCACCGGAAGATTTTGCGTTGACAATACCCACCAGTTCACCGCGCATATTGAAGATACCGCCGCCGGAGTTGCCGGGATTGACCGCCGCGTTGGTCTGCATCAGATTCATGGTGACACCGTTTACATCAATTTCACGGTCCAGCGCACTGATGATACCGTTGGTAACCGAGCCACCCAGTTCACCCAGAGGGTTGCCTACTACCACAACATCTTCACCTACCGCCAGCTTGTCACTGTCCGTACATACGGCGGGAGTAAGACCTTCGGCTTCGATCTTCAGAATGGCGATATCGGAATCCCCGTCTGCACCGATCACTTCCGCTTTGTATTCCTCGCCGTTTGTGAGACGGACGATGATGGTTTCTGCAATGGTCACGCCGTCAGAACCGCAGATCACATGGTTGTTGGTGATAATATAGCCGTCCGCGGAGAGAATAACCCCCGAACCTGCACCGCTGCCGGGCATAACATACTGGAACCAGCTGCTGACGGTGGTGTATTCCGTATTGATCTCCACTACGGAATCCTTCACGATCGCCGCAACCTGCGCGGTCGTCAGATTGCCGCCGTTTTCGGAAGTGGAGGTGGTAACATCGTCCACATTCTTGAATACGACCATGGGCGTTTTGGTATCGGTCACATTGTTTGTATTGTTTGAGGATTCTGTAAACGTGGTGTAGCTCAGCGCCAGAGAAGCACCGAGGAAACCGAATCCCGCGGAAAGCAGAAGACCGGCACATACGGCAACGGCTGCCAGGACTTTTTTACCGCCGTTTTTCTTTTTCTTCGGCTTGACGGGGGTGTAATAGATCTGGCTGTTGTCCGTCTGAGGATGGGTATAACCGTTCTGATACGGTGTCTGCTGCTGGTATTGCTGCTGATGCTGACCGCCCGGCTGTCCGTAACCGTTGGCAGGATTCTGCCCGTAGGTGTAATTCGGATTGGGGGTATAGCCGGTGTTCTGCTGCCATCCAGAACCGGGCTGAGCCGGACGATAGGTATTTTCCGGAATGTCCTTGCGGGAATACGCATAGGTGGAGCCGTTTGTCTGGGGCGCACTGTATGCTGTATTCTGTGCAGGCTGTTCCGGATCCTGCGGTGCGGATGTCTGCGGATCGTCGGTGGGTTCAGCTGTGTTCTGTACTGCCTGATCAGCTGCCTTTTCTTCGGGCTGAACGGGTTCGCCGGCAGGATCTGCAGGGGCTGCTTGATGGTTTTCGTTATTCAGGTTTTCGTTCATATTGTCATTTTCAAAATATTCTTTCATACGGATACTATCCTTTCTTTGGAAAGATGGATTTCTTTGTTCTGTGTCTATAGTATACCGCCGTAATGTGACGGTTGTATGAAAGCATATAGGTATTTCGTTGAAGAATTCAAGTTTTTTAGCAGTAGAAGCGGTAAGAAAATCAGCCGATGCGTACGGTTACAATAAATCCGTCCACATTGTTGCCGGATATCTCATATTTTTCGAAAATATTTCCCCGCGGCAGACGGATATCCGTTGTTTCTCCCTCGGCGGCAGGAACGAAATACACAAGCGTACCTTCCTTGGGGAAAGCGGTAGGAGAAACTTCCGCCATCACACCGTCCTTCTGTATCCAGATCAGCTTGGTGGAGGGGGTGTATTCCCGGAGATAGGCAATGTATTCTTCCAGACAGAGATTTTTTTCCGACATAATGGCGGCATGGGGCAGTCCCACATAGCGGTAGTGCCAGGATTCATACCCGATCTGTGTAATATCCACCTTGTCATCGGGATAACGGAGTACAAAACCGTAATTGTCACAGTTTTCGTGAATCCAGTAACCGAATTCATGATCTTCTACGGCAACAGACGCACCGGCAGTGGTGTAGAAGGACATATCAATGGCAAGACCGGTGTGGTGTTCGCTGTAGCCGGGAGTGGCAACATAGAGCTTTGCCATTTCTTCCCCCTGGGAAGCCACGCGGCTGTCGTAAATGGATTTCTGGGACGCCACATCCCGGTATCCGCTGACGATGATAATTTCTCTGCTGCCGGTTTCGGCATGGAAATCGTTTGCCAGATTGTTCAGAGCTTCCAGTGCAACCGGAAGAAGGGAAATATTGGTGCTGGAAACCTGATAAGTATCCGCCTTGACGCCATAGAGAACGGTGGGCGAAATTGTATCCGCGTCGGCGTAAGCGTATTCGTAGTTCACAAGGATCAGATCACCCTCGTCCAGCGTATCGTTGGATACCTGCACCGTGTTCCACAGGACCATAGCATCGTCATCGATACCTTCGGCCGTTTCCTCGGTATCTCCCGCGGTTTCACTGCCGGGCAGATTGGCGAGCGCATCGTCGTTGTTCTGAATCATCCCCGGCGAGGAGTGGTCGATGTCATTGCCGGGCGTGCGGTTGTTCTGGATGATCTGACCGATGGAAAAAGCGGATATGACAACAATCAGCAAAGTGAAGATCAGCGCAGCCGGATTGGGTTTGCTCAGCTTGCGGCGGCGGTATTTCGGAACCGCGGCATCCTGCTTCTGTCCGTAATAATGCCCGTTTGCCTGCTGCTGTCTCCGGGGTTCCTGCGGACGGTTCTGTGCAGACTGAGACGGCATAGCCTGTCCCTGACGTACTGCACGCTGTTGTTCGGGATGCTCGGGACGGGCAGAGGGACGTGCCGTGTTCTGCGCTTGTCCATTCCGCCTCTGCCGCATGGCAGCACGGTAAGCCTGAATCTGCTGCAGTTCCTGCATGGTATAAGATGTACCGTCCGGCTTGCGGGGGATGTCGCTTTTCGGGGCAGTATTGGCGGGTTTTGCCGGTGCAGACTGCGGACGGGGTCTGACAGGTTTTTCTTCGGGGAGGGGAATATTATATTCGTTATACAGATCCTGTAATTTTTTCTTATCGTTATTTTCGGGCACAACAATAGCCTGCCTTTCTGACTGTTTTTTATTCATCTATATTATAAAATACTTACGGGAACAAATCAAGGGCGTTTTTCTAAATTTAATACAGAATTAAAAAGTTCGGCAGGAATAACAGAACATCTGCCGGAAGAAATAAAAAATCCGGAGATACAATACTGTATCCCCGGATCATATTTGTATATAGAATGGACAAACTTACGGATTCATGCTTGCTTCTTCCTGGAGTTCGATCGCATCCAGACCGGCGTAGAAATCTTCCAGGGAATCCTTGACGTCTTTTTTGTCTACACGGAAGAATGCAGCATAGCTTGTGCTGCCGGTAAGCGGCATATTGCAGATGTACGTACAGCCTGTGAAACCGGTGAAGAGCAGGTAAGTGATACCGACTTCCAGATAAACGGTGTCGAAGATCAACTCAAGCATTTCACGTGTTTCGGGGTCAGCGGAATATCTGGTTTTCAGCAGCTTATTGTAATAGGTGGGAACCACTTCGTTGCCGCTTTCCCAGGCAAGGTACTCGATAACGGCGCCAACCAGTTCCTTGTTCTTGATGGTACTGGGAACAGCCAATGCACCGGTCCAGTCAAGAGAATAATATCTGTCCTGATCTTCGGTGAATTTCGGGAAAGGAACCACGCCGGCTGTAAATCCGTCCAAGGTTGCCATGGTTTCCAGCTGGTTGATCATGCCCAGAGTGAACAGAGCGTGACCGTTTGCAAAATCCCCCGCACTGCCGGCAGTATCTCTGTCCGCTTTATGTTCAGGAAGGATAGTGGAACGGTAAGAACCGGGATTTTCATACAGTCTGTAAATTTTATTCAGAAGGGAATAGGTCATTTCGTTGGCGAAATTGCTGACAACACGGTTGTTTTCATCACGCTCGGTCATGAACCGTGCAGCACCCGTCATAAATCCGGTGTAGATGTAGGTGTCACCGGTGAATATACCGACTATATCATCATCCCCGTAATAACTGTTGTCACCGTCTTTGTCGTTTCTGACTGCGATAGCCATATCCATTACCTTATCGGTGGTCCATGTGCCGGCTTTTACCATGGCATAGGGATCTTCCAGATTGTTGTCGGTGATCATATTTCTGTTGAAATACATACAGAGAGGGTCGGTGATCAGATAATCGGAAACCATGAGGTAAGTATATTTGCCCATTCTCAGAGAATCGGTTACTTCTTTGTTCCACCAGTCAGCATCCAGATCGATATAAGGGAGCATATCGATATTGTACAGAAGACCGTCGATCAGATAGGTAGAATTGTTTTGACCGGAGAGTACGTAGTGCTGATAAATATCATCCCCCGACTGGAATAAAGTACGGAGCTCTTCGTAAGTAATAGTGGAGAAAGCATTGATATCAACATTCAGATATTGTTCGGTTTTCGTGTTTCTGCTGAATACAGCAGCAGCCATGTTGTCAGAGGAGTATTCTTCTACGTAATACAGATCCAACATCTTGTCATTGTCATTGCGCATATAAGCGATATTGAACCCGCTGCCACCAAAGTCCAGTTCTTCCGGAATTCCGTGCGGCGTGGTTTCTGCTCCGGTTGCGGATTCTGTTTCGTCTTTAGGTACATCATCCACTGCGGGATCACATGCACAAAGAGACATGGCTAAAATAGCACTGCTCAGAAGTAAACTAAGAAATTTTTTCATGATACTCATCTCCCGTTTATACACAGAATAATTTGAAATAGGATCAATTTATTTATTTCAAATTTACGAATATATATTAACAAAAAAATATATATTTGTCCAGTGGCAGAATGGATAAAATTTCCCGATTATTTTGTGCAAATTAAACAAACTGGAGTGGAACAGGCAAAGATATAGATATAGAAAATCAGAATATTTTACAATAAAAAGATCCGGAGCACATTACTGTAACTCCGGATCTATTTGTTATATCACAGGGAATTCTGCTAAATGCAGCTGCATTATTCCATAGCGTCTTTTCTGGACAGGTTGAAACGGCCTTTTTCGTCGGTGCCGAGGAACTTTACGCGGATGGTATCGCCGACGTTGCAGACATCTTCAACCTTTTCGGTGCGCTTCTTATCCAGCTTGGAGATGTGAACCATACCTTCCTTGCCGGGAGCGAATTCAACAAACGCGCCGATGGGAATGATGCGGGTAACGGTACCTTCGTAGATGCAGCCAACTTCGGGTTCGAAGATGATACCGGCGATGGTAGCTCTTGCCTTTTCGATGGATTCCTTCTGGATGCCGGAAATGAATACGCTTCCGTCATCTTCGATATCGATCTTGGCACCGGTGTCCGCAACGATCTGCTGAATAACCTTACCCTTGGGACCGATAACATCACCGATCTTTTCTACGGGAATCTTCATGGAGATCATCTTGGGTGCATATTCGGAAACTTCCGGACGAGGTGCGGGAATAGCCTTGAGCAGTACTTCGTCGATGATATAATCACGACCCTTGTGGGTAACTGCCAGAGCTTCCTTGATGATTTCGGGCGTCAGACCGTCGATCTTCAGGTCCATCTGAATGGAGGTGATACCCTTATGAGTACCGGCAACCTTGAAGTCCATGTCGCCGTAGAAGTCTTCCAGACCCTGAATGTCGATCATGGTCATCCAGCGTTCGCCTTCGGTGATCAGACCGCAGGAAATACCGGCAACGGGAGCCTTGATCGGAACACCGGCATCCATCAGTGCCAGAGTGGAACCGCAAACAGATGCCTGAGAGGTGGAACCGTTGGAGGAGATAACTTCGGATACGCAGCGGATCGCGTAGGGGAATTCTTCAACGGAAGGCAGTACGGGGATAAGAGAACGTTCTGCCAGTGCACCGTGACCGATCTCACGGCGTCCGGGGCTTCTGGTAGCCTTTGCTTCACCGGTGGAGTAACCGGGCATATTATAGTGGTGCATATAACGCTTGGTTTCTTCTTCGCTGATGCCGTCCAGCAGCTGTGCGTCGGAGATGGGACCAAGCGTAGCGATGGTCATGACCTGAGTCTGACCTCTGGTGAACATACCGGAACCGTGGTCTCTGTTGAACAGGTGAACTTCAGCAGCCAGAGGACGGATCTGGTCCATACGTCTGCCGTCTACACGCTTCTGTTCATCCAGCAGCCAGCGGCGTACGATCTGCTTCTGGATCTTGTACAGAACTTCGTCCAGAACCTTGTACATAGCTTCGTCTTCGTTGCCGAACTTTGCATAAACCGCTTCGGTGATGGGAGCCATGCGTGCGTCGCGGATGTTCTTGTCGTCGGTGTCCAGAGCCAGCATTACGTCGTTGTGACAGAATGCATCAACAGCATCATAGAGATCGTGATCCACTTCGCAGGAAGGATAATCAAACTTGGGCTTGCCGATTTCCGCAACGATGGAGTTGATGAAAGCAACCAGCTTCTTGATTTCTTCGTGTGCCAGCATGATGGCTTCGAACATGGTGTCGTCGTCCACTTCCTTGGCACCGGCTTCGATCATAACGACCTTCTTTTCGGTACCGGCAACAGTCAGTTCCAGGGAGCTTCTTTCTCTCTGTTCAGCGGTGGGGTTGATGATCAGACCTTCTTCCTTGGTCAGACCAACGAATACGCCGCCGATGGGACCGTTCCACGGAATATCGGAAATAGCCAGGGCGATGGACGCACCAACCATACCGGCGATTTCGGGGGAGCAGTCATGGTCAACGGAGGTAACCAGCAGAGAGATGGCTACATCGTTGCGCAGATCCTTGGGGAACAGGGGACGAACAGGACGGTCAATAACACGAGCGGTCAGGATGGCCTTTTCGGAAGGACGGCCTTCTCTCTTGAGGTAGGAGCCGGGGATCCTGCCCACAGCATACAGTCTTTCCTCGAAGTCGATGGACAGAGGAAGGAAATCGATACCGTCACGGGGACGTTCAGATGCGGTAGCGCAGGCGAGAATAGCGGTTTCGCCGTAGCGTACCAGTACAGAACCGTTGGCAAGACCAGCCATTTTGCCGGATTCGATTACCAGCGGGCGGCCTGCAAATTCGTAAGTGAATGTCTTGAAGTTTTCAAACATACCTTAAATCTGCCTTTCTTTCTTTTAAAATAATGTTGAACATACGGGCAGCATCTTGCTGCAGAAAGACCACAAAAGGCTCAGCAGTTAAACATACGTCCGCAAACCGATTCAAAAAATGAGTCAGGCGCATGTTTAAATGCTAATCCGATGTGGTCTGCCAGGGGTGGGATACGGAAGGAAAAACGGGTACTACGGATAGGAAATCGCGCAGTACCCGTATTCGTATTACCGACAGTTTGTGGTAAGAGCCTTATCTTCTCAGACCGAGCTTAGCTACGATAGCACGGTAGCGTTCAATGTCGTTCTTCTGGAGGTAACCCAGGAGGTTACGTCTGTGACCAACCATCTTGTTCAGACCACGACGGCTGTGGTGGTCCTTCTTGTTGGCTTTCAGATGCTCGGTAAGAGCGCTGATGCGGTAGGTCAGGATAGCGATCTGAACTTCGGGAGAACCGGTGTCGCCTTCGTGAACCTTGTACTCTTCGATAATAGCCTGCTTCTGTTCCTTGGTAATCATGTTTCTTCACCTTTACTTTTATAAAATTCAGAATCCTATGTCTCAGCAGACGGCGGGTGAAGTGTTCCTTGGCAGTTTGGGTTGAACTGACGGAACCTGTTATCCGTATGCCGCGGCATGGACACTGTCAAATGATATTATAACACAAAACGAAAGATTTGTAAAGCAGATTCTGCAATTTTCTGATTGTGAATTTCACAAATTTTCGTCTGAAAAAAGGCCGTGTACCGGGATTTCGCCTACAAGGAAGAAAAAACTTTGTTTTCAGAAACGAAGATTCATCGGTAAAATTGTAAAAAGTATTGTAAAGTCTTGTATTTTATATCAAATTATGGTATACTAAAAAATATGGGATCATGCTGTCCCGGGAATCTGAAAAAATAACAGGAGGTATTCCGGTGGATCAGGAGACCGTTACACTGAAAATTCCGGGACTTACCCGTACGTATACGTTTTTTCATACGTCCGATGCCCATGTGGAGATCGCACTGGAAACAGATGCGGAAGGCGGAAAACAAAGAGCAGAATATGCTGCCGAAAAATACACAAACGAAGGATCCAATATTCCGGCAAGCACTTTGCTGAATGCGATTCGTACAGCGGATGAAGCCAAGGCTGACGGACTCTTTCTTTGCGGGGATATAGGAGATCACTACACGGAAGGCACGATCCAGTTCATCCGTGCAGCCCTGAAAGAAGCAAAAACAGAAGTGTTCTATGTAATGGGCAATCACGAATGTGCCGGTGCTGAGGACAAGGGAAGTGCCAGGCAGACATTCGCGGAAATGATGTTCGGCTGCCCCGATTTCTGGGCAAGGGATCTCGGAGAGATTCTGATCGTCGGTCTGGACAACAGCGACAAATACTATACCGAAGAACAGTTTGCCTTCCTGAATGAACAAATTGCAAAGAACAAACCCATCCTGCTTCTCATGCACGCTCCCCTGATGACGGACGCGATCATTGATCCCGTTAAGGAAAAGTGGAGCGAAGAAATGGGAGCCGGTGCGTGTGATTATTTCCTGATCGACAGACCTGAGGATACCTCTCATCCTTACCGCAGATTCTGGGATCTGGTGCAGAATCCGGAAAATCATATCATGGCAATCTTCGCAGGTCACGTACATCTGTCAAACGACGGTGAATTTGCACCGGGCAAGAGACAGTACACCATGGTGCCCACCTACATGGGCGAAATCCGGAAAGTGATTGTAACCGGCGAATAAAGTAAAGAATACAGTACAGTTTCCGTTTTGTAAGGCAGAACGGGGGTATGTACGGTTCGAAAATAAAAAAATACATTATCGGCGATAATGTGCATTTTGCAATTCCGACCGGATCGGCGGGACAGCAAAAATTGAAAGGAGTAAAAAAAATGAGCAAGAACACAGCGGCAATCGATGCTGCAAAACGTAAGGAAAAAAGGAATTCCATTCTGATCACCATATCGGTAATTCTGGTGGCAGTACTGGTCATCGGTCTGGTAGTGTACAACTCTCTGTCCACCAACGGCTTCATTACCCGTCGTCAGGTGGCAATGGCTACGGAAAACTTCTCCGTAAACGGTTCCATGATGAACTATTTCTTCCGTCTCAACTACAACCAGAACGCATCCCAGTACACTGCGTACGGTTTGAACACAAACTATACACTGAAGTCCCAGGTAATTGACGAAACCAGCGGCTACACATGGTTTGATCAGTTCGCATCCATGTCCGTCAGCTATGTACAGGAGATCCTGGCAATGTGCGAAGGTGCCAAGGCCAACGGTATTACTCTGGATGAAGCGGATTATGCGGAAATCGACGCCACTATGGAAACCATGCGTGCTACCGCAGAATCCTACGGCTACTCCATGGAAGCATATCTTCTGAATATGTTCGGTTCTGTTGTAAACGAAGACGATATCCGCGATTGTGTGGAACTGAACACTCTGGCTCTGAAGTATTACAACCAGTTCAGCGAAGGTCTGTCCTATACCGATGCGGATCTCGAAGCATATTACGAAGAACACAAAGAAGATTACCAGTGTGTTGACGTGATCACCTATACCGTAAAGCAGAGCGATATGCTGAAAGTGGATGAGGAAGGCAATCCTGTAGGCAATGTTACCGAAGGTGCTGCCCTTGCCAAGGCACAGGCTGAGCTGATTGCAGCTGCAAAAACCGAAGAAGAATTCAGAGCTGCGCTCAAGGATCATTTCGTAACCAACCTGCTGATGACCGAGGAAGAAGCAGACGCTAAGGTAGAACAGTGCTACTTTACCGGTATGACCGCAACTTCCGGTAACGAAGCCAGCGATTGGGCATTCTCTGCTGAAGTGGGTGACACCACTGTTACAGGCGCCGCAACCAGCAGTTCTTATGATGTATACTACCTGCTCAAGGCTCCCTACCGTGATGAAAGCACAACCCGTAACGTCCGTCACATCCTGCTGACTTCCGATACCTACGGTGCAGAAGCCGAAGCAAAGGCAAAGGAAGTATACGCTGAATGGGAAGCAAGCGGCTTTGCTATGGATGTTTACACCACCCTTTGCACAGAATATTCCGAAGACCCCGGTTCCGTTGAAGTCGGCGGCGTGTATGAAAACGTAGCGGAAGGCGAAATGATAACCGAATTCAACGACTGGCTGTTCGACGAAGCAAGAGTGGTTGGCGACAACGGTCTGGTGGAAACTTCTTACGGCTGGCACATCATGTACTATGACGGAGAAGGCAATCCCGTATGGATGACCGACGCTGAAAGTGCTCTCCGTTCAGAAGCGTACAGCGAACAGATGGCTATGTATGGTGAGGGCATTGAAGTAAACCAGGATGTAGTTTACTCCATCAATGCATAAAAGACCGGTTTTATAAATCTTCGGGGAGAAGCTTTATGAAAAAGTTTCTCCCCACCTCTATACTATACAACAACAGGAGGCTGTCAATTTGACAACGCTTACCCATTATCTTATTGTATTTTTCATGTCCATGGTGCCCGTAATCGAACTGCGCGGTGCTGTGCCGTATGGCGTCGCTATGGGTCTGCCGTACCTGCCGGTGCTGATCGTAAGCATACTCGGCAACATGGTACCGGTACCGTTTATTATTCTGTTTATCAAAAAGATTTTTGCCTGGATGAAGAAGCGGGAAGGCTTTCTTGGAAACGTGGCTGTAAAAATGGAAGAACGCGCGTTGTCCAAAGGCGGCGTTATCCAGAAATATGCAGCATTCGGCTTGTATGTTCTGGTAGCAATCCCTCTGCCGGGAACAGGTGCATGGACGGGCGCTCTTGTAGCATCCATCTTCCAGCTGAAACTGCGCCATGCATTCCCCATCATTTTGGCAGGTGTGGCAACCGCAGGCATAATCATGACGTTCATTTCCTTCGGCGTGGATATGCTGGTTTGAGGAATATTAGAATTTGTCGGGGGAGGAAGAAAAACTTTTTGCGAAAAAGTCTTTCTTCCTCCCCCGACACCCCCTCCTTCTTTTCAAAAAACTTTTTTGAGGGGGATTGGTTACAGAGATGTGGACACATTCAGACTTGTTTTATGGTGCTGATGTGTCTTTTTTTATTTGGTGGGTATCTTGATTGAGGTGAGGCGAAGAAACGATCAGGTTTTGCTCATTTTCATGACCAGTTTGGTGGGCAGCAGTTTGGCGAGTACACGGTACAGTTTGTAGAATGCCTTGGGGGTGTAGCTTGCTCTGCCTGCCAGCGCTGCTTTGTAGGAGCCGATTACCACGGATGCCGGATCGCAGTAGGGCATTACGTCGAAGGTTTTGGATCTGCCCTTGATCTCACCGAGATAGATGAAATCGGTATCCATGGGACCGGGACAAACGGCTGTGGCGGTGATGCCTCTGGCGCGCAGTTCTTCACCGATACCATAGGAAAATGCGGTTACGTAGGATTTTCCGGCGCTGTAAACTGTCATGCGTGCATTGGGACAGAAGGACGCGATGGAGGATACATTGATGATCCGTCCGCCGCGGGGCATAAAGGGAAGTACCACATGAGTAACGGCAGTCAGACCGCGGAGATTCAGATCAATCATCTGCAGCTGTCTTTCCAGTTCCCCTTCTCCCACATTTCCCAGAAAACCGCATCCGGAATTGTTGACAAGCAGGGTGACTTCAGGATGAGTAGCATTCAGTTCTTCTTCCAGCCGTTTGTAGCTGTCCGTCTGTGTCAGATCCAGAGGGAAAATACGACACTGCTTGTTCACCGCTTTTGCCGCTTCTTCCAGTTTTTCTCTGCGCCGTGCGATCAGCCAGAATTCGTCCACATCCGGGAAATACTTCGGGGCGGCTTTAAGGTATTCCAGACCGAGCCCGGCAGATGCGCCTGTGATAATTGCAACTTTCATAATCTGTTCCTCTTTATATTCATATTCAAAATAGGTGTTCGGTTGATATGGCTACATGGTAACACAATTTTACGTGTTTGTCAAGTTCTTACATATACTTTCTCTTTTCTCCCCATTGATGGCAAGCCCCGGAACGGAAAAACAAACAGGAACAACAAATCCGCGCTTGTACCTCTGCCGAAAACACAGAAGGACAGGCGCGGACTATTGCGCAGTGCTATTATTACGCAGAGGAGGATCTTATATACCCCTGACTTTGGGGGAACATCCGCCTCAGATCGGTGACGTGAACTGTGTTTTCGGTAACTGCTTCGGTTTTGGTGGAGGTGAGAATTGTTCTCCGATATACGATTCGATCCCACCTGAGATCTCGTTATTGCCGCAGGAGATGCGCAGGAACAGCAGAACTGCCGTCAGTATCCATGTACATTTGTGTTTGGGCTGTAATTTCATCTTGGCTTCCCATCCTTTCGGTATCGGCAAAACTATAGAATTATTATAACCCATTTCGTATACCCTGTCCATCAAACCCGTTCCTCCGCCAGCCAATCTGCAGGGGACGGAAACAGGAAAATAAGCGGCGAATTCCCAAAGTAAATTCCACAGTAGGAAAGGAGTGGAATTTAGTATGAGAAACGATGGAAATAAGAGTGGGAAAAGTAAAAAAGAAGAATGAAACAGCCCCAGATTACAGCCAAAATCCCCAAAAAGAGCATGG
>JAFUKI010000165.1 GCA_017467815.1 Clostridia bacterium | reverse complement strand
TACCGTCGCAGTGTACGGCGAAGTCACCGGTCAGGTATGCTGCTTCGATCTCTGTATCGAATACCAGACAGTTCCGCAGAGCTTCGGATACACCGGCGTAGAGAACGTAGTAGACGTAGTCTCTCTGGTAATGGTTCAAAGACACGATTACTTCATTTTCGCCGGGTTTGATCAGGGAGGCAATGTCCACGGCGGAGAAGGTGCGGTCGAACCACCAGTTTTCCTTATCGGGATGTACTGCAGTGCCGTTGACGGTTACGCTGTCCTGACCCATGGGTTCCAGCACCAGACGCAGGTTGTCGGTGTGGAAGTTTTCCTCTGCGGTAAAGGTGTATTTCAGCCAGACTCTGCCGTTATAGCGTTCTCTGAGCAGATTGTCCTTTACACCGTAAATACTCAGAGGTTCATCATACTGAACACCGTCTTTGGACAGGGATACTACGTCGAGGGTCATCATGTTTTCCGGTTTCCTGGCAAGTTCTGCTTTTTCCGGTACGGGGATATATTTGTGGGCCGCGGCAGGTTTTCCGGGGAGGAGTTCTTTTCCTTCACCGTTCACCAGCAGCAGGTGGGACTGGGCATCCTCAAAGCGCAGATATACGATTCTTCCGCCGCATTTCGGGCAGATTTCGCCGTGTACGGGCTTTAATTCCATGGTGTCCAGATCAATCTCCGCAATGGTTTTTCCTTCTGGAATGCCGATTTTTACGTCGTTGTACTCTTCTGTGGTGATGTTGGTGATGTAGATCAGTGAAGAACCGTCTTCCAGTTTCTTTGTCATCTTCCGCAGTGCAGGAACATTTTTGCCGTCTGCGGTGATTCTGACATCGCGCTTGGCGAGAATGTCGTCAAATGTGATGTTGGACTGCAGCCAGCTGTTGTCGGCGATCTCTCCGTCGATATGGGCGGGAACATCGTTGTACAGCCAGACCTTACCGCCATTTGCCATATAGGTTTTCAGCATTTCTGCGGTTTCGTGGTCCAGAGAATAGGTAAAGGGGATGATGACGGTGTCATAGGTACATAGTCCCAGTTTGATTTTGTCCCCTTCCACGGATGCCATTCTCTTCATCATATTTTCATCCCCGTAGTGATAGGGAATCTGATTTTCGCTGAGAAGCAGGGTCAGATGATAGAAGTGATGCTCGGCTTCCTGATGCCAGTTTTCCCCTTTTTTGTACTGCATATATACGCCGTGGATGGGATGGATCACCAGTACAGGAGCATATTCCTCTCCTTCTGCCAATGCCGCTCCCAGACGGTTGTAATGCCAGTCGAAGGGGATCATGGCGTCCTGCCAGGGATTGTGTTCGGAATAGTGAAGGGGGTAGTCGCGTTTTCTCTGCCCTCTCTCGGAATAGGGATAGAGATGCTGGCACATCAGGTTTACACCGTTTGCATACTGCATATCTGCGATCTTCTTCAGCTCAGTGGGAGAAACGTCCCAGCCGCAGCAAGCAAACATTTCGGAAAGTGCCTTTTTCTTTCCCAGCTGTGCACAGGCGGAACCAAGCTGTTTTGCACCGATATCTACGCTTACAAACCGTCCGAGATAGTCGATGCCCGGGATATGCTGGTATTCGTAGAAAGGCATGACACCGCCGCAGCACATCATCTGCCCGCCAAGGGAAAATTCTTCCACAGCATGACCGGTGAGCTGTACGTTGTTTTCTTCGCACCATTCGTACACGACTTTTACCCAGTTATTGATAAACAATTCGTGGATGAGTTTATAATAATCGAAACGGAATTTTCCGCCGCCCGGTACATTCTGTTCGAATATGGCAGGCAGGCCGGGATAGATTTCGTAGCCGTAGGTTTCCTTGAATACCTTCGGCAATGTGTTGGAATATGTATGTCCCCAGCGGAAATACTGGGGTTCATCGGTGAAGAAGCCCGGCATGGTTTTTCCGAATTCCTCACCGCAGGCTTTTTTATATTCCTCGTGGGTCAGATGCAGAAATTCCTTTGTGATGGAAGCGTCCAGGACGTCCACGTATGCGGAATCGTAGTGGCGGTAAATGCGCAGATATTCCCCGCATCCCTCCACCGGTTCTGTAACCCAGTTATAGGAGCCGTCTTCCTTTTTGGTATACACGGCAACGGTATCCTCGTCCTGGGGAAATTCCGTTACGGTTTCTTCCTTCAGACCTACTGCGAAGTTCTTTTTATCCTGCAGAAGTTTTCCGCCGGCAAATCCGGAAGGCCAGCCGTTTTCGTCATATGCCCAGGCTTCCATCCCCAGCTTCTTCGCTTCATCCACGCAGGCATTTACGCAGTTGAACCAGTCCTCGGAAAGATATTCCGTTTCCAGTCCTCCTCTGGCGTGCATGAAAAAGCCGTTCATGCCCATCTCCTTCATACGGCGGATCTGTCTGCGCAGTTCCCCTTCTTCCAGTTTGTCATTCCAGCTCCAGAACGGCAGTGAACCGTAGGACGGTGCTTTTTCATTGATCTTTTCCAGAATGTTCATGTTTCCCTCGTTGTTATCTTTGGGTTTCTGACATAGCCAGTTTCGCTACATCCGCTACATCCCGGCAGATGTATTTCGCTTCCGCTTTAGCCGCATCACAGCCGCATTCCATGGCACAGCCGATGTAGCGTTTTAGCATGGGGATATCGTTATAATTGTCCCCTGCTGTCCAGATATTGTTCTCCTCAACCCCCATCATGGCGGCATATCGTGCAATACCTACCGCTTTGTCCATTCCGCAGACAGGTATGTCGATACACACACCGTTCTGCATGGGATTGACATATGTCCCGAATTCTTCCTGCAGTGTTTGGGTAATCCTTTCCGCCATGGAAATTTCCGGCAGGAATGTATTCAGCATATGGCATATTGTCATGTCGGAAAGGATCTGTTCTTCTTCCGCTGTAAACCGTACTTTTCCGTTCTCCTGTTTCGGGGATACGGACTGCCTGGTATTGCCGATGGAAAAGCCGATATACGTACAGCCCAGTTCTCCCATGCGGTAAGCAAGTGCTTTGGCAAGGGTGGTATTTCCGACGGGTGTGTCCATTTGGATGGGTACATCAAACAGAAGATTCCCCTCCCCGTCATATATCTGGGCACCGTTCAGGGCGATGACAAAATCAAATGTGAATCTGCCCTCTGCGCGGAACAGTTCAAAGCTGTCTCTTCTGCTCCGTCCTGTGGATACGCCGAACAGATGACCTGTTGCGCGGAATCTTTCTATAGCCTCAGCCACATGTTCCGGGATCCCACCCTGATTCAGAGTACCGTCGTAATCGGACGCAATGAGTTTTTTCATACTGTTTTTCCTTTTTACTGCTGCTGAGATCGGGAAATCAGCCGTCTTTCAGTTCCTTTACGGTATGAATCGGCTGTACAGGAGCTTCCACGTAGGCAAACAGTTCTTCCAGATCGTCCGTTGCCATATACAGTTCACGGCAGTTGCCGCGGATGAAGTTCTTTTACATGGCTTTTTCCATGGTTTCGATCAGCTCAGCGTAATAATTTTTGATATTGTAAATGGCGATGGGCTTATTGTGGCGGCAAAGCTGTTTCAGGGTCAGAATCTCAAAGAATTCCTCGTAAGTGCCGATACCGCCCGGTACTACGATGAAGGCGTCCGCATTGTCTTCCATGATCTGCTTGCGCTGGCGCATGGTATCGGGCATAATCAGTTCATCACAGAAATCACAGATGGCTTCTACATTTTCTTCATCGAAAAATTTCGGAATAACGCCCATGATATAGCCGCCTTCTGCACGCACACCTCTTGCGGCTGCACCCATCAGTCCGTTTCCGCCTCCGCCGAATACCAGGGAGTGACCTCTCTTTGCCATTTCGCTGCCCATGTATTCTACTTTTTCAAAATATTCTTTGTCGATTGTGGGCGATGCTGCACCGTATACGCATATTCTCATTTTTATTCCCCTTTATAATTTTTCCATTTATCACAAAGCTCTCTGATCTGTGCAGTGAGCTTGGCGTTGTCTTTGTTGGTTTTCCCTCTCCTGCCTTTCACCAGTGTGAGCAGTTTTTCCGCTTCGGCTACCAGTTCCCGGTAGATCATTTCCGCACGGGTGTTTCCTTTGAAGGATTGTACTCTGTCTATGGTCTTTCCCTCGGTATATATTGTCATTCTGCCCGTGGTCAGGTCGTATTCCGTGCCGCTGTAGGGTGCTTCGGCACGATACCCCATTTCCGTCAGCAGATTCTTGAAATCTTCGCAGGCTGTGTCATCGCCGTGGTTGACAAATACCAGCTCCGGTTTCTTAGTATACCCTTTCAGCCAGCGGATTAGTCCGTCTCTGTCTGCATGACCGCTGGTACCGTGGAGCGAGCAGATTTCCGCATTTACGGTAATATCTTCCCCGAACAGGGAGACATACTTTTCTCCATTCAGCAGCCGTCTGCCAAGGGAACCTTCTGCCTGATAACCGACGAACAGGATAATGCTGTTTTCCTTCCATAAGTTATGCTTCAGATGGTGGCGGATGCGTCCCGCTTCGCACATACCGCTGGCGGAAATGATGACCTTCGGTTCGGTATTGAAATTGATCTGTTTGGAATCCTCGGACGTGACCGATATGCGCAGATCTTCAAACCAAATGGGATTGATGCCGCGGTCGATCAGTTCCAGTGTTTCTTCATCAAAGCACACGGGATTACACTGCATGAAAATGGCGGCGGCTTCTGCGGCAAGGGGGCTGTCCACATATACCGGGAAATGGTCATGTCCTTTTACAAGTCCGTTCTGCTTGATTTCCCGGATGGCGTACAGCATTTCCTGGGTACGTCCTACGGCAAAGGAAGGAATCACCACGTTTCCGCCGCGATCCATTGCCTTCTGGATGTATTCTGCCAATTCCCCGACTACATTCCCGCGGTCGGCATCATGGAGGCGGTTGCCGTAGGTGGATTCGATGACCAGATAATCGGTTTCTTCCACCTGACCGGGATCCCGGATAATGCGCTGACCCGTATTTCCCACGTCTCCGCTGAATACGATTTTCTTCTGTGTATTTCCTTCGGTGAGCCATAGTTCGATGCAGGCAGAACCGAGAAGGTGGCCGATATCGGTAAACCGAAGCTCGATCCCTTCCGCCGGGTAAATGATTTCTCCGTAACTGCATCTGCGGAACTGGGAGATTGCGCCGAGGGCGTCCTGCATGGTATAAACCGGTTCCCATGTTTCAAGACCGGCACGTTCTGCTTTGCGGGATCGCCATTTTGCTTCGGACTCCTGGATATATGCCGAGTCACGGAGCATGATATTGCACAGATCGCAGGTTACATCCGTGGCGTAGATCGTTCCACGGAAGCCGTCTTTGTACAGTTTGGGCAGCATACCGGAATGGTCGATGTGGGCATGGGTCACAAATACAGCTTCGATCTGCGGTGCCGGGATGGGCAAAACGATATTTTGAAAAACATCCTTCCCCTGTTCCATACCGCAGTCCACCAGATAATATCTGTTGTTCACTTCCAGGAGCGTACAGCTTCCCGTTACTTCGTGGGTTGCGCCGATAAACTGTATTTTCATTCAAACACCTCCCTGTATGCCGCGTTTTTGCGGCGAATCCAATCGTGTGAAGCAAGCAGCTCACTATTTCGGTTTCTTAAATTTCTGTCAATGTCTCTCCATAGTTATTATACCATAAAATGGTGCTGAAGAGAATTATACTTTTATGTCCAAACGGTTAATATTGAAATTTCTTCAGAATTCCACAAGTATCGCACGGCATGGTGCGCCTTCCATACCGCCTAACAACAGCGGGGCGGCGTTCAGAAGATATACGCCTGTCGGAACCTCCTTTAGACGGATGCCTTCCAGAAGAATCACATCCGCAGCGAGAAGGATCTTGTGTACTGCCATGGGCGCTTCTTCCGGTCCGACGCTCTGGGATTCGTTGCCGATCAGGTCAATACCGGCTCCGGAGAATACTTCAGCCGCTTCTTCGGATACGACTGCGTTCCCTTTTATCAATATACGTCCGGCAGACTGTTCGTTATGCACGGCGGCTTGTTTTATTATGTTCTCTGCATCTTCTGCGGTGACGATTCCTTCATGCTCGGTTACGTATGCCCATCCTACCAGTTTGGACAGTGGGATTCTGTCGACTGTTTTGCCGTCTGCGAAAAAATGATTGGGTGTGTCGATATGGGTACCGTTGTGGGCACACATGGAGAAGGCGGAGAGGTTGTACATATCGCCCTTTTCGATGGCGTTCAGCGTTTCTTTCCGGGGAATCGGGTCGCCGGGGTAGACGGTGCAGGTGAATATTTCCTGGGATATATCGTAGACTTTCATGGTGTTCCCCTTTTTGTTTTCCTGTTTACAGCAAAACTCCTCACTACCATTCCCGGCGGTGAGGAGTTCAGAGTCTTTTCGGTTTTGTATTATTTGAACTGTTTGCCGATTACACTGCCGCCGTCGCAGAGGATGTCCACACCGGCAAGATAGCCGTTACGTTCATCCGCTACGGTTGCAATCGCGTATCCAAGTTCTTCGGGTTTGCCCATACGTTTTTCAGCGGTGGTTTCCAGCAGCACAGCGCCTTCTTTCGCTTCCAGGTTGCCCATATCGGTAGCGATGAGTCCGGGGCTGAGAGAAACTACGCGGATTTTCTTTTTGCCGTATTCACAGGCACATTTTGCGGCATACCAGATGACGAACTTCTTGGAGATACCGTATGCCAGACCGGAGGATTTGTATTCATCCTTGAGCATTTTGCTCATCTTGAGGGATTTCTTGAGGAACAGTTCTTCGTTGGTTTCTGCAAGAGCGAATGTTTTCTTATTGGCGAGGAAATCCGGCAGCATATATGCGGAATTGGAAGAAATATCCACGATCACGCTTCCTTCGGGCATGAGTTTGGAGAATTCCTGGTTTACATAAACGGTACCCAGGGCGTTGACGCGCATCAACTGTTCGGGTTTTGCCATTGCGGGGGAGAGACCGGCGGAGTGGATCACGTTCTTGATTTCGCCGAGGCTTGCGGCATATTCAGCCAGTGCTTTTACCTCGTCACGCTTGGAAGTATCGCAGGTTTTGGCATACGCCTCATATCCCAGTGCTTCCAGTTCCTGTACGGCTTTTTCCAGCTTGGACAATGTTCTTCCTGTAACAACGATAATCTTGTCTTTAGGCATGAATTTTGCGGCAGCAAGCCCCATTCCGCTTCCGCCGCCTGTTATCACGCATACGCTTTTCATGGTCCTGTTTCTCCTTTTGTTGTCGATTATTTTGTATATCTATGATGATTATACCATACCTTGTGTTGATTTGCAAGGGATTTGATGTAAGTATGTTTGGGAAAGGAAGGGATTGGAGGTGGGGCGATGGTATGTTACGAATGCAATTAGTCGATCTTTTCCCTATATAAACACACGACAGATTCAATATGCCCCGTTCCGGGAAACATATCCACCGGTGTTACCTTCGCTGCGCAATACCCCCGTTCAATCAGCATCCGCAGATCCCGTGCCAGGGTGATGGGATTGCAGGAGACATACGCGATTCTCTCCGCGCAAAGTTCACATAATTCTTCCCGCATCCGTTCCGACATCCCGGCTCTGGGTGGGTCTACGATCACGAATTCCGGCAGATTCGCGGTATTTTTCCGGTAGTCCGCTGCGTTGCCGCAGAAAAATGCCATGTTGTCCAGTCGGTTCGTTTTCCGGTTGTATTCTGCATCCCTGATGGAATCCGGGTTGATTTCAATGCCGGTTACGGAAATTTCCGGGTATTTTTTTGCCAGCAGCAAGCCGAAGAAACCGCTGCCGCAATATAAGTCCGCCGCATGGGTTATTCTCGTTTCACCCGCAAAATCCAATACGGTTTCTGCCAGCAGAGCGGCGCCGTCGTGGTTCACCTGATAAAATCCTTCCGGGGATATACGCAGCTGCAGTTCCCCGAAGGTATCGTATACATAACGATCCCTCCATATAACTGTGTATGCCGGCACTGCGTATTTACCCTTGTTCTCTTTTCCGTGCAGGACGCCGGTGATCTTTCCGGGACAGGTTTCATTCAGGTATGCGGCGTATTCCGCCAATACTGCTTTTTCTCTTTTGCCGCATGAGGATTCCGTAATCACGGAAACTGCGGCTTCGCCTGTATGATTGGTTCGGATATACAGGGAACGCAGGGGAAGCGTGGGAAAAGCAGGGGTATTCCGGATGTATTTTTCCGTTGCCTGCAGAATTTCGGTGCAGATCGGGGGATTCAGCAGGCAGCGGATGCTTTCCGGCTGGATCCGGCGGCTTTTCTGGGAATAGTAACCCAATGTGCCGGTTTTATCGAAGTGGTAGATCACTTTGTTTCTGTAGCCCGTCCGGCTGCTGTACAGGACATCTTCCACCCGGATATCCGTCAGTCCTTCCCTGCGGAGTGCCTGCTGTACCATATTCTTTTTCAGTTCCAGTTCCGTTTCCGCAGTAACGTGCGACAGAGTACAGCCTCCGCATTCCGTATATACGGGACAATCCGGTTCCCGGCGGTACGGAGAGGCTTCGATCAGGGAAACACATTCCGCCAGAGCATAGTTCTTGCGCACTTCGGTGATCTCTGCCAGGCAAGTATCCCCGGTTACTGTGTCACGGACAAACACAACTATGCCGCCATGTCTGCCGATCCCGCAGCCTTCTCCGTTCATATCTGTTATACGCAGTTCCGCTCTGTCTCCCGGTTTCATGTAGTCCTCCATAACCCTCTTTTGATGTTACTTTAATTATACTGTTTTTTCTTATCTTTGTCAATTCTTTTATGTCTCTGCACACCCGGTATCCTTTCTGCATACTCTGTAATCGGTGAGATGTCTAAAACAATGGAAAGGAAGGGTTGTCATGACCGATTGTATTATCGCTATGCGTTCCCAGACATATGCCGCCAAGGGAAAACGGGTACTGGGAAAAGCTGGTATCCGTGCGGTGATTGTCAGCATTGATCCGTCACTGACGAAAAACGGCTGTGCTTATGGGCTCAGGATATCGGGAGAGTCCTGTCCGGCGGCAGCGGATATTCTGGGTGATCACCATATTCTCCACGGAGATATTATCGGAAAAGGTGGATATTATCTATGAGCCGCTTTTCCAATAATCATTTACTGTATCTCGATAATGCTGCCACCAGCTTTCCCAAACCGCCGCGTGTGATGCAGGCTGTCCAGCAATGCATGGTATCTTACGGCGGAAATCCGGGGAGGGGTTCTCATACGCTGGCTGCCCGTGCGGCGGATGCTGTATACTCCTGCAGAGAGGCTGCCGGTGAATTTTTTCATACCGAGCCGGAGAGGATCGTGTTCACGCAGAACGCCACGCATGGGCTGAACACGGTGATCAAAGGGTATCTGCGTCCGGGGGATCATGTGCTGATCAGCGATATTTCCCACAATGCGGTTTACCGACCGGTTTACAGACTGTCCCAAGATGCCGGTATTTCTTTTGATGTATATACTGCCGGATTATCCGGTGCGGAATTATGGGCAGAACTGCGTTCACGGATACGTCCGAATACACGTATGGTCGTTGTTACCCATATGTCCAATGTATCCTCTCTTACGGATTCCCTGCCGGAGATTGCCGCGTTCTGCAGGCAGTTTGGTTTGTTATGTATTGTGGATGCCGCTCAGAGTGCCGGGCATATTCCGGTGTATGCGGACATGGAAGGGGTTACTGCGGTCTGTGTTCCGGGACACAAGGGACTGTTTGGACCGATGGGTACGGGGCTTATTGCCTTTTCCGATCACGCACCGGTATGCGGCAGTTTGACACAGGGAGGCAGCGGTGTGCTTTCCCTCTCGCCGGATATGCCTGAAGATCTGCCGGAACATCTGGAAGCCGGTACCCTTGCAGTTCCCGCCATTGCCGGGTTATGTGAAGGAATACGCTTCGTCAGCAGGCATCCGGAACTGTATCAGAAGATTTCCCGGCACAGCTCATGGTTGTGGGAAGAAATGCACAACATCCGTGGTGTGACGCTGTACGGTGGGGGTGATGGGGGGATTATTTCCTTTGTCATTGACGGAATTTCTCCGGCAGATACGGCTGCCTATCTGGACAGATGCGGTATCTGCGTGAGAAGCGGTTACCACTGTGCACCTTTGGCTCACAGAAAATTCGGCAGTATGGATACGGGTACTGTCCGTCTGAGCTTCGGTATGTTCAATACGGGCAGGGATGCGGCACGGGTATTGGATGCGGTTTCAAAATGTAAAAAAATTTTATTATGAAACGATTCTGACTTATTCATATTGACAATTCTTTTCCGATACGGTATAATATTACTAAGTATTGTGTTTCATATTATGTTTTGAAAGGATGTATAGTATGGCGGAAAAGAATATCGATAAAAAAGAAATTGTATCCACAGTGAACGGCAGCTTTATTATGTATCGCAACCGTCCTCTCGTACGTGAAGAAAATATCATTTGCTACGGCAGTATGGATGAAAAATATATGCTCCAGATGATCATCATGTCCACCAAGGATTACAAGGGTCAGTCCGTACCCGACAAGGTTGTCGTACAGTTGATGAACACAGACACTACCCTCCCCTCCCACAAACGTATCGTAAAACAGGCGATCGAAGACGGTCTCGGCAATGCCATGGACCTCGGCATCATCTGGCTCGAAAGATACCTGGCTTCCTGAGGGGCTGTTGAAATCAGGATTTTTTATGCGGGGAAAACTTTTTGGAAAAAAGTCTTCCCCGCGCCCTTTTCAAAAAACTTTATAAAAAGAAAACAACAGAGTTTTGTGCGTGATTCGGGTGAATGGTGCACTTTGTCTGTTGTTTTTTTGTTTCTTTTTTCCTGTTATTCTCCGTATTTATTCGGACGGATGTCTGTAATGGCCGGTGATATATTCGTGGGGGGATTCGATCATGAAGTGGAGGAATTGCTGGGAGGCGAGGGGCATTTGTTCCATTTCCTGATATACTATGCCGATCTGACGTTCTATCACCGGGTTTGTGGGGAGAGCGGTGAAGCTGTAGTTGGTTTTATCCAGAACCATTGCGGGAAGGATGCTGAAACCCAGACCTTGTTCCACCATGGCGAGGATGGTATTGTCGTCGTGGACGATATACTGGACATTTGGTTTGATGCCGATGGAGGACAGGGTGTTCAGTACGGTACTCACATTCCCTTCTTCCGCAACGATCATCGGTTCCGATGCCAGTGCGGTCAAGGGGACTACTATATTACGGGACAGGGGATGTCCTTTCGGCAGAACCGCCATAAAGGAATCCTTCGCCAGAACGATGGTATGAAAACCGTGCATGGCGGTGAGGTCGGCGAAGCAGAAATCCACATAGCCGGAGCGAAGCCAGTCGCCCATGGTGGTATAGTCCCCCTCATACAGCCTGAAGCAGATGTGGGGGAACTCCATCCCGAATTTTTTGATCATCTGGGGGAGCATATGCTGGGACACGCTGGATACGGCGCCGATACGGATTTCTCCCGCGTCCATTGCCAGAATTTCCCTTGCCTTATCCTGCAGAGATCTGGCGGCTGCCACCGTTTTTTGGATATATGGATAGAGGATCTCACCTTCTGGTGTCAGGTGTACGCCGGTCCTGGTACGGGTCATGAGTGTCAGTTTATACTCACTCTCCAGGGAACGGATCATCTGGCTTACTGCAGCCTGCGTGTAGCCCAAGGCATCAGCTGCTTTGGTGAAACTCCCGTATTCCACTATTTTACAGAATGCAATATATCGGATCATTTTGTCCTCATCCTATTGATATATATAGGGTATACAGGCGAAATCCATGCCTGTTCCAGTGATCATTCAACCAGCAGCACCACCGGGTACATACATTCCACTCTTACTTTTATCGTATACATCCCGTCTTCTTTTTCTGTCCATTCTACTTCTGTTTCCGTTCCGTCGCTGTTCAGGATCCTGATAGAGGACGGCTTCTTTTCCAGATACAGATCGTATTCATCCATGGGATCCACACCGATACAGACGGACATCACAAGCATTCTCCCGTCCGGCAGGTAACCGGCGCGCAGGCAGATCTCATTGTCTCCCGGATAATACACGGGCAGACAGCCGGCACGCTTCAGGAGAGATATGAACTGCTTCTTTCTGGTTTCGTTCAGGAATGCAAATCCCTCCGTATAATCAAAGATCGCCACTGGGGTACCGCAGTATGCCACAGCCAACTTTCCGTTGTTTTCCTTCACGGTTACGGCAGGGGACAGGAGTTTTCTGCAACCGTTTTCTAAGACGAAATTATAGGAAAGGGTTTCTACACTATCATCGCTGACAATGATGCGCTTGGCATTTTTCTGCTTGGTACAGATAGGACCTTTTACGTCGCCGAATACTTCATTAGATATTTTTCCAAGATCCCAGTCCGTCATGTCGATGCCCAGTCGATCACCGAAACCTCTACTGATTACAGCCTCTGCGGTCTTATTATCGAAGAATACAGACGTTTCAAAAAGCTGTTCTATCTGGTCGTCCGTCAGGTATTCGATGATCCTGTCGTTCACGAAGGTGGTTCCCTCCATGTTCTCAGAGAAGTAGAAGGGGATACCTATACGGTCAAAGAGATAGGATATCCATTCGTTGCAGTCAAAATAATAGGCTGGCAGGTTATAGTCGGTATACCCTTTTTCAAGGGACAGAGAGTTGATACCGACCCATTTGATATTCTGTCCGTATTCCGCCAGTTTTTCGTAGAATTTACGATGTTCAGACAGAATCTTTCGGTAGGCTCTGCCGCTGGCCTGTTCGCCGATACTTGGTCTGGACAGCCAGTGCTTTGCTCCCTGCATACCTTCCGCCAAGGATGCCGAGAATTGGGCATGAAGATATCGCGCGCTTTTGCCGTAACGGTTCCACGGAATGGTATCCGTTTCTGCCAGTACGACATCAATGCCGTGTTTTTTCAATTTTGCGGCGGTTCTGGCACCCATATTAATACAGCCTGAGAAATAACGGGTGGAAAAAGGAGCGTAGCTGCCATTGGGTACACGTACAATGGTAGGATTGCCCTTGCCGGCAAAAATCGGATTGGTATAAATTACGGAATCACATTCCGGTCCACTGGTACAGTTGATACCCTGAATGGTCGGATCCACGCTGTCGATAGCTGCGCGGAATGCGGCTGCTGCTTTTACCAGAGAACCTGTCTGGGTTTCCAGATACTGCACTGTGATGGGATCGCCGTAGGGATGGGATTTTATGTATTCCCAAAGTTCTTCCCTGGTCATATTCAGACCTGTCCGTTCATTGAACAATTTCATATGTCTTGGACAGGCACATCCGCGGCCATCCCGTACGGTCATACGGAAATCGTCGTCCAGCATAATAGCTGCCGGGTGTTCCATGGCAAGCTGTTTCATGACACCGGAAAAATGCTCAATATATGCCGGATCCTCGGGGCAGCAGCAGAATATTTCCTTGCCGTTCGACAGATTCACATACTTCTGAAAGGGATTGGGGACAAGAGCATATCCGTGACCGAGGCTGGATTGGACCAGGATCCCCGGATTGATGCCGTAGGGTTTCAGTGCATCTCTGAATCTGCCGTACAGTTCACACATATGGGATGCTTTGTCGTACACGGGATTCCCTTCCGGTACGAGAGACATATGAAACAACGGCACAGTAGCAACGCCTTGTTCCACTTGTTCTCTGACGTCCTGTACAATTTCGTCAAAATTTTCGCTGAGCAGTCGGTTTATGGAATATAGATACATGGATTACCTCTCAGTAACTTTTGCGTATTGGGAAATGGGATCATGGAACATTTCTATTCTACCATGATCCCATTGTTTTCTGCATAATAAATGTTGCTTCCGTGGTCAGGGTCAGGCAATATACCGATCATCCGATGACATACTGCATATATTCTTTATTGTTTCTGACTCTGCGCCAGGAGAATACACCGTTTTCGTACATCAGGAAGCTGTGAGGACTATTCTCCTTAGGGATGGAAACAGAACCCGGATTCAGATGGACACAGCCGTTTTCCCAATCTTCCTTCAGGGGTACGTGGGTATGACCTGTCAGATATATCGAGCCGGAGGGCATTTTGGGAACCTCTCTGTGGCCGTGAGACAGATACATTTTCATACCGTCCGCAAAGACCGTGCCGTAATCGGAAGTTACGGGAAACTGCAGAACCATCTGATCCACTTCGGATTCACAGTTTCCTCTCACGGCGATGATCCTGTCTGCCAGAGGATTCAGCAGTTCAATCACAGCTTTCGGCGCATATTCTCTTGGAAGATCGTTGCGCGGTCCGTGATACAGGATATCACCCAGCAGGACAAGCAGTTCCGCACCGGATGCCAGAAAATTGTCCACCAGCATTCTGGTATAGCAGGCAGAACCGTGCAGGTCGGAGGCGATCAATATTTTCATGGAGCATCTCCCGATCAGCCGAGATTGAATTTCGCGATCTTTTCACGCAGGAAGTCTGCTGCCATGCCGATATCCTTTTCGGGAGTCTCGCCTACTTCACGTTCAATGGTCAGGAATCCGTCGTAGCCGGTTGCTGCCAGTGCGGGGAGATATACGTCAAAGTTTACGTCACCTTCGCCCAGGGGCAGTTCCAGGTACTTATGACCCATTTCCAGAAGAGCAGCATGTTCTTTTGCTTCTTCGCCGATAGCCAACTTAGCTTCGATGCGCTTCTTCAGCATGATACCGTCTTTTGCGTGGGTATGTACTACGTATTTACCGAGGTACTTCAGAGCTTCTTCCGGTCTATCGTCTACGCACATTACCAGGTTGGCAGGGTCAAAGTTTACACGCACACCCTGAGCGCCCAGAGAATCCAGGAATTCACCCAGTATCTTACCCTTTTCGGGACCGGTTTCTACAGCGAATGCGGCACCTACGGAGTCGGCATACTCAGCCAGCTCACGGCACGCTTTGCGCATGATCTCTTTTCTTTCATTTTCTTCTTCCGGAACAACACCGATATGGGTCGTTACGATCTTACAGCCCAGTTCGATGGAGAGATCCAAAACTCTCTTGGACTTTTCTACGTAAATCGCATTCTTTTCGGGATTGGCAAAGCCGCAGCCGTAGTCGCCGCACAGCGCGGAAAATACCAGGCCGTGGGAGTGTACGATGTCCAGGGTTTCCTTGATCTTGGCGGGAGTCATGTTTTCCGGAACCAGTTCACCGAAAGTTGCGTATGCCTGAATGCCGGCAGCACCGAGAGCAGCTGCTTTTTCAACACCGGTGCGGAAATCACTGCGGAAAGATTCTACCATTACACCAATTTTCATTTTTATTTTCTCCTTTGAAAATGATTATTCTGCAAATTTACTTTTGCAGTTTTTGTGCCCTGATATCCACGCCCGTGAACAAAAGGGGTTTATATTCCCCGAATAAGCGGCTGGCGATACGGTCCGTATACCGGCTTCTTAATTCGCTTTGGGTCAGGTTGGTATTGATGATTGTGGATTTGCTGCGTGTGATGCGGGTATTGATGATATTGTACAGGCAGGAAAGGGTGAACTGGTTGGTGAATTCCGTTCCCAGATCGTCCATGATCAGCAGATCACATTCCAGGATCTGTTCAACGCTTCTTCCCTTCTCGTGCTGGAGTCCTGCTCCGCCGCTGAACCGTTCTTCTTCAAATACGGCGAAGATCTCCTGTACATTATCGTAGATCACATCATATCCACGTTCAATAATACATTTGGCGGCAGCGGTGGACATATGGGTTTTACCCAATCCCGTTGCGCCTGTCAGCAGCCAGCTTTCCCCGGAAGTTCCGTTAAAGGATTCCGCAAAACGGCGCAGCTGAGCCACATTATGTTCCATTCTTATTTTATCATTATTTTTGTAAAAGTCAAGACTAAACGTCTCGAAACTCTGCTTTTTTATCAGTGCGGAAAGACCGGAGCTTTCAAACCCCGCCAGAACCAGCTCACGGCGCATACAGCTGCACATATTGATACCGTTGTATCCGGTATCGGAGCAGGTTTCACAGGTATACTGCAGGTCTGCGTAATTTTCCGGATAACCGTACTGTTTCAGCAGTTCTCCCTTCTTCCGGCGGAGCAGTTCGTTCTGCAGGCGGATCTCGGCAAGTTTTTCTTCGGTGAGAGCATGGGACATTGCCGCGCTCATGATTTTCGTACCCGTCATGGACAGTTCGTTTTCCAGTGCTGCAAATCCGGGAATCTTCGCTGCGGCTTCTCTGCTGTGCTGTGCCTGCAATGCTACATTATCCGCACGGCGTTTCGCCAGAAGCGCTTTTACCTTTTGTATGTTTTCCCGACTGTATGCCATGTCAATCTCCCATCTGCCGCATCTAAGCGACGAACAAATAGTAATGGAAAATCCCGCTTTCCAAGGGATTTTTATGTTTTTCGTGTAAAACAAGTGCTATTTACATACTTACTGTTTCGATTACTGTATTTTCACACGAATTTCCTTTTATGTATCATAGGAACGGCGCAGGGCTGCTTCAAAGAAATCATCCGTATCAAAGCTGCCGCCGTTGTCCAGTGTACTCTCATGGGCTTTTTTATATTCATCCAGTGCTGTGTCGATTTCTTCTATGGTCTTCAGTCCTGCCTTGTACCAATTTTCCAGAATCGCATTTGCATAGGGGATGGAAGGTTTGCCGGTATTGTCCACTGTAATTTCGTACGCCCGTCTGAGGATTTCTTTTTCATACCGCATGGTTATAACCCATTTTTCCACCATTGCCTTTTCCTTGGCAGTCAGTGCGCGGGTTGTCAGACCAAATATCCCTCGGATAAATCCTTCCGTTGCATCCAGTTTTTCCACAGTTTTCAGCCGTTCTTCCAGTTCCTGATAATTCAGTACCCCTTCATCGAAAAAGCGGATTGCCAGGCTCTCTACGTACCGTACGGAACGCTTGCCGGTCTTTTTCGCGTGGGCGAACAGGAGCATGATGTAATCCGGCGGAAGGGCGAGGTAATCGTGCATACCGATAATAATTTCGGTTTCCGCCGTGCTGAACATTTCGCCGCTGATATTCTGACAGCAGTCTACCAGATTCTTGACTTCGGCGTGCTTTTCCAGGTAGTCGGCGGCATCGGAAGCAGAATAATGGGGCAGTTCCTTCCGGGTTTTGATATTTCTGACGGGGGTTTTGCCTTTTTTCTCATTTCCCGACACGGCTGCAGCAGAGGCAGTCTGTACAGCACCCGTCTCATTGGAGATCGCCAGCACGCCGCTTCTCTGCCACATGGATATGGCGTCCATGAGAACCTTTTCCGTGATATTCAGCCGTGATGCCAGCTCTTCGGGAACAAATTCCGGTTCCGCCAGAACTGCCAGCAGAACAGCCAGTTCTTCTCTGGTCGCTGTGGACAGTTTCGGAATGACTTCACTGCCGGGTACAACAATGACGCGGGTTTCGTATAATGGAGTGATTTTCATACAATATAATTCCGTTTCTGCTTACCGCTTTTCCGGCAAACACATAGTATTTATTCCAGATTGGCAAAAGCGTTCAGGGATGCGTCCGCCCGTACACCGCAGCGGTACAGATGATATCCACAGGCTGCCGTCATTGCCGCATTGTCTCCGCACAGGGACAGGGGCGGAACCGCAAAGGACACATTATGTTTTCCGCACACAGATTCGACTTTGGCACGCAGGTGGGAATTGGCTGCAACGCCGCCTGCCATGACCACTGTATTGTAGTTTCCGCCGGACAGTGCCATATCCAGTTTTTTGGCAATGCCTTCGGTGACGGAATGGGTAAATGCCGCGGCGATCTCCGCTTTGGTTTCTTCGGGAAGTTCCACATCTTCTTCATTGCCTGAAGTCATACGCTGCTTTGTCGTGTGGATATGATTGATGACAGCAGTTTTCAGTCCGCTGAAGGAAAAGTCCAGCGTATCGTCAGGCGTTGCCGGTGAGGGGAAATGGAGGACTTTCTTCTGCTTGGGATCGTAGAAGCGGAATCCTTCGGCAGCCAGTTTGTCCATCGCCGCACCGCCGGGATACGGAAGTCCCATGACACGACCTACTTTATCAAAGGCTTCCCCGGCTGCATCGTCACGGGTACCGCCGATTTCTGTGAATGTTTTATAATCCGATACTTCATACAGGGATGTATGTCCACCGGACACCACCAGAGCCAGATACGGCGGCTTCAGATCCGGATAGGTGAGATACGCCGCTGCTACGTGGGCTTCGATGTGGTTGACGGGGATCAGCGGCAGATGATTGACGGAGGCAAAAGCCTTGGCAAAGCTGACGCCTACCAGAAGGGAGCCGATCAGTCCCGGTGCGTAAGTTACGGCTACGGCGTCGATGTCGGCAGGGGTGCATCCGGCATCCGCAAAAGCCTGGGCGACAACACCGGAGATCGCCTCAGAATGGGCGCGGCTTGCGATTTCGGGTACAACTCCCCCGTAAAGAGCGTGTATGGCAATCTGGGACGAAACCACATTGGACAGCAGTTTCAGAGAATGTCCGTTTTCATTCTCCTCTGCGGACAGTATTGCCGCCGCTGTTTCGTCACAGGAACTTTCTATAGCAAAAATCAACATGATAATCTCCTAATTGTTACCGCGATTCTGCAGATCACAGCACATACAGACCGCGTCCTCCGTGGGGTTTGAATAATAGCGTTTCCGGATTCCGATGGGTTGGAAACCGTGTTTTTCATAAAGGTTTCTGGCGGCGGTATTGGATTCTCTGACTTCCAGAAAAACCTGTTCTGCCTCGTTTCGAACAGCAGAATCCAGTAATGCCAGGAGCAGTTTATCCCCATATCCCATGCCGCGGTAATCGGGATCCACGGCAATGTTCAGCACTTCCCCGTCACCTGCAATGGTCATAACACAGCCGAAGCCGCGTATTTTTTCATTTTCGTCGGTCAGAAGCCAGATTTCCGTGCCAACGGCTGTAAGGGCAGATTGAAAACTTTCTCTGGACCAGGGGGTGGAGAAAGAGCGCTGTTCGATTGTATATACGGTGTCCAGATCCATTTCTGTACACAAACGAAGCTGAATGTCAGTCATTGTCGGTTTCTCCACGGGTTGTGAACAGCTCTTCGAAAGCCGTTTCTATATCGTCAAGGCATTGTTCGTAGATGGCAAGATCACCGCCATAGGGGTCTGAAATGTCTTTGGGCAATGCGGAAATCTTGGCGGCATACTGTGGAAATGCAAACAGAAGCTGCATGGCGTGACGCTGGGTGATCCCGTAGACGATCTCCGCTTTTTCCATATCCTCTGCGCTGACGGTATGGGATACATGGGACAGATAGTCATTACCCGGTACGGAACGGATTCCTTTTTGGAGCAGTGCGGCGGCTGCATTTGGGGAGATGCCGGATCCGTCTGCTGCAAGTCCTGCCGAAACAGCGCGGCAGCGGGTATCGGTATAGCGGGCGTTCCACAATGCGGCTGCCATGGGAGAGCGGCAGGTATTACCGGTGCATACAAAAAGGATGATGTGCTCTTCCTTCTCCGTCTCTGTCTGCATCGGTGCGGTTTGTTTTTCGTTTACCAGAACTGTTTCCATACAGACCTCATTCTTCCCACTCATTAGCTACCCATTCTTCCAGAAGATCGCCGATTTCCACGCATCGTTTGGTATAACGGTCGTAGAGGAATATGCCTCTGGAGAATTCGCCGTATGTCAGATTATAGTACAGGTGGGGGTAAGTATCACCGTAGAATTTCAACTCATAGGTATCCACAGTATCCAGATTCGGCCATGTGGTTTCCTTACCGGTTTCAAAGAGATTGATCAGTTCCGCAACCAGGTCTTTGTCGTCGATGGTTACTACGGAAATGGTCACATTTTCTCCCGCGCAGACGTATATGGAATCCGGCTGCATTTCCGAAAGGGTGGGCAGTGTTATGGTATCGCTGTAGAACACGGTCGTTCCGCTGCCGATATTCTCCTGACTCAGCCACAGTTTTTTATCCATACCGGGGATCTCGTACAGGGTCATATCGATCTCACCGTAGTATGCGTAGGGTTTGCCCACGGAAACGGGTTCATAATTGACGGGAGCAGCGTTGTAGGCGAGATCCAGCCGTTTATTGATCAGCTGGCCGTCCTTATATTTGAGATTCACAAGACTGGCGCTGCAGGAGGTCAGCAGGATGGCTGCCAGAAGCGCACAAATTCCTTTTTTCATTGTTTTTGTTCCTTTATCAGTATCCGAATTTGCCGGAAAGACTGTCGTCATCGTCTATCCAGGTCTGGGTGTCGATCACGGTATATTCATCTGCCGTTTCCCGGATGATGACCGTACTGATGCCGGCGTTGATGATGAGCTTTTTGCACATCATGCAGGAGTTGGTCCCGCCGATGATATGTCCGTCACGGGGATCGGTACAGCACATATACAATGTTGCGCCCAGCATATTTTCTCTGGATGCGGCAATAATGGCGTTGGCTTCGGAATGCACACTGCGGCACAGTTCATACCGTTCACCGCGGGGGATCTGTAATTTCTCACGGAGACAGAAACCAAGTTCATTACAGTTGGCACGGCCTCTGGGGGCACCGTTATAACCGGTGGAGATGATACTGTCGTTTTTTACAATAATCGCACCGAACCGTTTTCTGAGGCATGTACTGCGTTCCGATACGGTTTGTGCAATGTCGAGATAATAGTTTTCTTTACTTACTCTTTTGATCAGTTCCATAATATTGCCTCTCACTTTCCCGGTTATATAGGTATTCAATATTATTATAATGTGTAATTGTGAAAAAATCAACAGATATCCATAATTTTTGCGCCGGATTGGGGATTTTCATGGAATATCAAAGCACGTTTTATTTTTTCTGAAAGAAAGCCTTGACAACAATTCCGTTTTATTGTATAATATAAAGGCTGTAAAGCGTTTGCTGGTATGGCTCAGTTGGCAGAGCAGTTGATTCGTAATCAACAGGTCGCCGGTTCAAGTCCGGCTACCAGCTTAAATAGGGTTGTCGTATTTTGCAGGGGAGGGAGAAAAACTTTTTGTAAAAAGTCTTTCTCCCTCCCCTGCACCCCTCTCTCTTTTCAAAAAGCTTCAGAAAAAGGGGAATGTGACAGAAATATTTCGTTTTTGGGCTATCCGTATGGGTGGTTTTTTTCTTTTTCTCTGTTTACAGTACTTCGATCTGGCACATTTTCATGGATTCCAGTGCATTTTTATGACTTTCCGCTGTTACGCCGGCACAGCATGAGGATACTACGGCAATATCCACTTCCGGCATGGCGGCTTTGAGCAGCATGGCATTGGATATAACGCAGATGTCCGTGCAAAGTCCGATCAGTGTTATACGGTCAATGGGGTCGGATGCGTTTTCCTTCGTCAGCTTCTGCATCAGTTCCACGCTTCCGAAGGTGGGTTTGTCGATCACCGCGGCATCCTTTGTATAGGGGATGAGTTCCGGGATGATCTGCCAGCCATCGGTACCGGCAATACAGTGGGGTACCGGCAGATATTTGCCTTCTCTGGTTTCCATATACTCTTCTTTATGGGTATCGCGGGTAAACAGGATTTCGGTGCCTGCCGCTTTTGCTTCCCGGATGTATTTTTCCACAGCGGGTACGATTGCCTGTGCTTCCGCTGTTCCCAGTGCGCCGTTTACAAAATCTGTCTGCATATCTACAACAATCAGTACGTTTTTCATATTCTTCCTCCTGAAATGCAAAATACTGCCCACGGATGCAGGCAGTATTTGATTGCTTATTTAACCGCCCAAATATGCTTTGCGGATCTCATCACTCTTTACCAGTTCCGCACCGGTACCGCTTAAGGTGATCTCACCGGTTTCCAGTACATAGGCGCGATCCGCTACGGACAGTGCCATCTGGGCGTTCTGTTCCACCAGCAGAATTGTGGTCCCGCTTTTATGCAGAGTGCGGATAATCTCGAAAATCTGTTCCACCAATATCGGTGCCAGACCCATGGAAGGTTCGTCCAGCATCAGCAGTTTCGGGTGGCTCATCAGTGCGCGTCCCATTGCCAGCATCTGCTGTTCCCCTCCGGACAGGGTTCCGGCTATCTGGCGGCGGCGTTCCTTCAGTCGCGGGAACTGTTCAAACACCATTTCCAGATCGGCGGTGATGCCGGACTGGGGCTGGGTATAGGCGCCCATTTCCAGATTTTCTTCTACGGTCATCTGCTGGAAGATCCTTCTGCCTTCCGGTACGTGCGCCAGACCTTTTTCCACGATTTTGTGGGGCGGTGTCTGGGTGATATCTTCTCCGGCGAATGTGATGCTGCCGATCTTCGGACGAAGCAGCCCGGAGACGGTTTTCAGAACGGTACTCTTCCCTGCGCCGTTTGCTCCGATCAGGGTTACGATCTCTCCTTCGTTTACGTCAAAGGATACGCCCTGGATTGCGTGGATGGCACCGTAATATACGTTGATGTTTTCCACGTGCAGAAATGTACTCATATCACGCTTCCTCCTTCTTACCCAGATAGGCTTCTATTACAACGGGATTGGACTGGATTTCTTCCGGGGTCCCCTTGGCGATGATCTTACCATAGTTCAGCACCACGATACCTTCGCAGATACCCATTACCAGGTTCATATCATGTTCGATCAGCAGAACCGCAATGTGGAAATCGTCACGGATCTTGCGGATGATATCCATCAGTTCTGCGGTTTCCGAGGGATTCATACCGGCGGCAGGTTCGTCCAATAACAGAAGGCAGGGTTTGGTTGCCAGTGCACGGACAATTTCCAGACGACGCTGGGCACCGTAAGGGAGAGAGCCTGCCTGGTGCTTTGCCAGATCCTGCATATCAAAGATGGACAGCAGTTCCAGTGCGGTCTCCTGTGCCTTTTTTTCTTCACGCCAATAGGATGGCAGGCGAAAAATATCGCTCCAGATATTGGTTTTCATGTGCATATGGAGTCCGATCTTCACATTGTCCTCTACAGTCTGTGCGCCGAAGAGACGGATGTTCTGGAAGGTTCTGGCGATACCGGCACGGTTGATGGCTGCGGTATCCATACCGGTGGTTTCCTTGCCGTTCAGCAGAATGGTCCCTCTTGTGGGATGGTACACTTTCGTCAGCAGGTTGAATACCGTTGTCTTTCCTGCTCCGTTGGGTCCGATCAGACCGGCGATTTCCGTCTTTCCGATGGTCAACTCAAAATCATCCACCGCTGTAAGCCCCCCGAAGTCGATGCCAAGGTGGTGGGTCTCCAATACGGGTTCTTTGCCTACATCTCGTTCCAGCAGCATTCGGTTACTGGGAATCGGTACATACTTACTCACCTTGTTCACCACCTTTCGCGTTCTTTTTTGTCAGTCTGGCTTTGATTTTCCCAATATACAGCTTTGCTTTTTCGCTGTTGGTCGTCAGCATTACGATGATCAGGACGATGGAATAGATCAGCATACGGTAATCCTGAATGGGACGGAGGATTTCCGGCAGCAGGTACAGGATCACGGTTGCGATGATGGAACCGCGGATATTGCCCAGTCCGCCGAGAACGACGAATACCAGGATCAGGATGGACTGGTTGAAGTCGAATTTGCTGGAACTGAGAGAAGTATAGTTCATGGCAAACAATACGCCTGCTGCTCCTGCCAGTAC
Source organism: Clostridia bacterium (assembly GCA_017467815.1). Taxonomy (GTDB): domain Bacteria; phylum Bacillota; class Clostridia; order Oscillospirales; family CAG-272; genus UMGS1696. The sequence continues at coordinate 18,830 of JAFUKI010000165.1, read as the reverse complement.
GGCGGATGTAATGAAGGCGATCATCTTATACTTGGTGATGCTGATACCCACGGATTCCGCGGCGATACGGTTGTCACGCACTGCCATGATTGCACGTCCTGTACGGCTGCGCATGATGTTCAGCACAACGATCAGGGTGATCATGACCAGTACAAAGCTGAAGGTGAATGTGGAGATCTTCTGAACGCCGACAGCGCCTACCGGTCCGTTGATGACCACACGTCCGCTGTTCAGACCAAGTTCAGCACTGCTGACCAGACTGATATGCAGACCGGCTCCGTCGATACCGATGTACAGGCAGTTGATGATATTCTTGATGATTTCGCCGAATGCCAGGGTTACGATTGCCAGATAGTCACCGCGGAGACGCAGTACGGGAATACCGATCAGGAAACCGGTAATGCCTGCCAGGACACCGCCGATCACAACCGCGATCAAAAGACGGATAATGGGATTCGGAATAAAAGATTCCATACCGGCACAGGCGATAACACCGGAAAATGCGCCGACACTCATGAATCCGGCGTGACCAAGGCTCAGTTCTCCAAGTACGCCGACCGTAAGATTCAGGGACACAGCCATGATGATATAGGCACACAGGGGAACGAGCAGACCGGTCAGTGAATTGGACAGCATACCAAATGCTGAAAGCAGGCGCAGTACGATGAATGCTGCAATGACGATGCCGTATGTGATGAAGTCGCTTCTTGTCTGAGGCGACAATGCTTTCCATTTTTTCATAGCTGCGCCTCCTTATACCTTTTCGTTGATCTTCCTGCCCAGAAGACCGGTGGGTTTTACCAGCAGTACGATGATCAGCACGCCGAATACGATGGCGTTGGACAGTTTATCGGAAATATAAGCACTGGCGAATACTTCGATGACACCCAGCAGAATACCGCCGATCATTGCCCCCGGAATGGAGCCGATACCGCCGAATACCGCAGCGGTGAACGCTTTGATACCGGGCATGGAACCGGTGGTAGGCAGCAGTGTGGGGTATGCGGAACAAAGGAGTACACCTGCAATGGCGGCAAGTGCGCTGCCGATGGCAAATGTCATGGAAATGGTGGAGTTTACGTTGATACCCATCAGCTGGGCGGCACCCTTGTCTTCGGACACGGCGCGCATTGCTTTGCCCATTTTGGTGTGCCCGGTGAAAATGGTCAGGGCGATCATGATGATGATGCAGGCGCAGACTGTTACAATCGCTTCTGCGGTGATGACAAGCTGACCGTCAAAAAGCTTGATGGAATCGAAATCCACGATGGAGTTGAAGGATTTGGGATCGCTTCCCCAGATCAGAAGAGCGCTGTTCTGCAGGAAGTAGCTGACGCCGATGGCGGTAATCAGTACGGCAAGCGATGTCGCGTTACGCAGGGGTTTGTACGCCAGTCTTTCGATGAAAATACCCAGCAGAGTACATACAACCACAGCTGCCAGTACGGAAACGATTGCCGGCAGTCCCATTTTTGAGGTGATGATAAAGGATATGTAGGCACCCACCATGATGACGTCCCCATGGGCGAAGTTCAGCATTTTGGCGATACCGTATACCATTGTATAGCCCAGCGCAATGATCGCATACACACTGCCAAGGCTGATACCGTTGATCAGATAATTGAGAAATGTCACAGTTGACCTCCCGAAGGTTTTTCTTGTAATCAAAACAAGAGAGGGTGTATTGCAACCCTCTCCAGTCTGTATTCACATGGATCACATACCAATATATTTGCCGTCCTTGATAACAACTGCCTGAGGAATCTTGGATACAAGACCGTCAGCAGTCCACTGCATACCGGCACCGGTCAGACCGTCAACGCTGAATTCGGGGTCGGTAAATACAGCGATCAGCTTTTCGCAAGCTTCAGCTGCGGGTGTGGAACCGTCGATGCCTGCGATCTTGCAAGCTTCGTAGATGGCGTAGATACAGTCATACGCGTCAGCTGCGAACTGGTTGGGTTCAACACCGTACGATTCTACGTACTTATTGGTAAATTCAGGATGTTCGGCAGATGCGAAGGGAGTCATGAACATCAGACCTTCCGCCAGAGAAGTGTCGAAACCTTCTACAGTCAGAATACCATCCATGCCGTCTACGCCGAGGAAGCTGGGTTCATAACCCATAGCGTCCGCCTGCTTCAGCATCAGGGTTGCGGGAGTATAGTAAATGGGAAGGAATACCAGGTCTGCGCCGGCATTCTTTGCTTCATTCAGCTGTACGTTGAAGTCGGTAGCCGTTTCGTTGGTGAAGCTGGTTACGCTTACAACATCCAGATTCAGTTCCTCTGCGGTTACCATGAACATATCATAGATACCGGTGGAGTATACGTCGGAGCTGTTGTAGATAATGGCGATCTTTTCGCCGAGTTTGCGGTCAGCGATATATTCAGCGGCGCCGATACCCTGGTTGGGGTCGGTGAAGCACAGCTGGAATACATTGTCTTTTCTTGCGATACTAACATTGCCGGATGCATCCGGGAAACCGCCGATAACATCAGTGGAAGAAGCGGAAGGCGTGAGCATGAACACACGGTCTTCGTTTGCTTCACTGGAAACGGATACGCTGGGTGTGGTGGTCACGGTACCCATCAGGATCTGCATACCCCAGTCCATCAGGTTGTTGTACGCATTTACGCCCTTTTCGGCATCGTTTACGTCGTCCTGGAAGTTCAGTTCGATCTGGAGTCCGCCGAGAGCATTAATCTCATCAACAGCGATCTGTGCACCGTTCTTTACGGCTGCACCGTAAATCGCAGCATCACCGGTGATGGGACCGATACCGCCGATGGACAGTTTGTCAGGGCTCGCTTTGGCACCGCAGCCGGTAAACATTGCAGCGCAGGCAGTGCACATTACAACAGCCAGAACCGCACATAGGATCTTTCTCATGTTTTTCATTTGTATGACACCTACTTTTATAAATTTACAGAAACGGAAAGCCGTTCTGCAGATATGGGAAACCTGTATTTTCCCATATGATATATATACTATAATGTATCCCTATTCATATGTCAAGATAGAATTCGTTATGTGTACATTAATTTTTGTTATGTTAGTTGAATTTCAACATTTTTTCTGTTCTATCCTGCAGTTTTTTTGACATAAAATTGCACTTCCGGCATTAATATTCACGTGACAGTTGTACTTATGCGAAAGAATATTCATATATTTGAATTTTTGCAGATAATTTTTTCAGCATATTGCCGAAAAGGAAAAGGCATGGAATAAATCCATGCCCTTTATTATTGAAATTTCAGCTTTAATGTATCTGACCGGAATTACATCAGAACGGGTTCGCCGTCCAGCTTGGTCATGTCGATCAGAGCCTTCAGATATGTACCATACTTGGTCTCCAGATCTGCCTGAGCCTTGTCGAACTGGTTCATGGGGTATACCATGGTGGGAACCTTGGTGAACTTCCAGGAGCCGTTTGCCATCAGGTCGTGTGCGTTCTTGATACCGTCCTGGAGCATATCCCATTCACGGGGATGTGTATTCAGCATATCGATTGCACGAACACCCAGCAGCTGTACGTTTACGAGACGCTTTTCACCGGTGTGGTATGCACCAACACACAGCTGACCGCATTCAGCAGTCAGGTGGATAGCGGTGTCAAGAGATTCGTTGGTTTCTGCCCATTCCATAACAACCGGGAAGGCACCTTCGAACTTAGCCAGTGCTTCTTCGGGATAGTAAACTTCGTCAGCGCCGTAGAACTTAGCGTTTTCCAGAGATTCAGCACGGATATCAACAGCGGTAACGTGGAAGCCGCGGAGCTTCAGCAGGCTGATGGCACCGCAACCCATGTAACCACAACCAACAACGCAGATTCTGGTGCCGGGCATGGTAGCGCGAACCTTGCTGATTGCGCTGAACATACAGCCGAGGGGTTCCAGAGCGCCGTCTTCGCTGCGAACATTGTCAGCCAGCTTTACGCAGTCTTCGGGATATACCAGAGCGTATTCGCACATAACGCCGGCGCCGGGCAGACCGTTGCCGAACAGACAACCAACACGGTCGCCAACTGCAAAGCCCTTATCCTTAACATTTTCGCCCAGTTCAGCTACGATACCCATGGGTTCGTGACCGAATGCGGTCTCCTTGTCGCAGTGCTTCCAGTCATAGTGTTCAGAGAAGCATACACCAACGTACTGCAGACGGATCTTTATGGTGTCGGGAGTAACCTGCACGTCCGGAACTTCACGGATCTCACTTGTCATAGGACCAGTTGTAATAATTGCTTTCATTTTATTCTCCTTTTATTTTTCGGCTGACGGTACAGCCGTTTTTTACATAATTATTTTATGGGATGGCTTTTCTGTCCCTCAGTCGGTGGGCAGAAGTGCTGCACCGATCATGGGAGCATCAGACCCAAGGGCTGCCAGTTTCACTTCCAGGGGTCTTCCCGGAATTTCATAGGCGTGCTCTTTCACAAAATTCATGATGGGTTCGGCAAATTCTGTTTTTCTCTCGGACATACCGCCGCTGATCAGCAGGCAGGCAGGAGACAGCAGATTCACAGCACCCACAAATGTTGTACCCAGCAGAAGAATGGCTTCATCCAGCGCTTCGGAAGCGGCTTTGTCACCTTCGGCGGCTTTTGCGAACAGAGTACGTGCATCGGCATCTTCGCCGTACAGTTCCTTTGCTGTGTAGCCAAGTCCTTTACCGGCGGCATAGCATTCCAGACAGCCGACTTTACCGCAGGCACAGGGTCTTCCGTTTACCTTTACCGGGATATGACCCATTTCTCCGGCTGTACCCAGGGCGCCTTCGTAGATCTTACCGTCCAGAACAAGTCCGGTTCCGATGCCTGTACCGAGAGTAACGCAGATCAGATCCTTTCCCTTTCCGGCGCCGGCACAGTATTCAGCCCAGGCAGCAGCCTTTGCATCCTGTACCAGTTTTACGGTGTAGCCGGTGTATTCCCGGAAAGCCTTTCCGAGAGGAAGATCGATCCAGCCCAGATTCGGTGCGCAGCCAACGGTAAGTTTGTCCGCGGACACAGTACCGGGAACACCGATACCGCAGAAACCGATTTCGGCTTCCTTTACGCCGGCCTGTTCTGCCAGACGCTTGATGGCATCATGCAGCTTGGGAATAAAGACCTGCATATCGGTTGCGTCGCCTACCGGGAAATTTTCCTTGGCAAGTACTTTTCCGCTTTCTTCCAGCAGACCGATGTTTACTTTTGTTCCTCCGATGTCGATACCAACACGAATCATTACAGTTCCTCCCCGTTTTCGATGGCGGCGATCATGTCAATACGTTTCTGGTGTCTTCCGCCTTCAAATTCAGCGGCAAAGAATTCATCAACGATCATTTCAGCCGTTGCGGAGCCGATTACACGGGCGCCGAATGCGATCATGTTGGCGTTGTTGTGCTGACGGCAGAGACGAGCTGTATAGGGTTCACTGCAGACTACGGCACGAATACCGTGTACCTTATTAGCGGCAAGAGAAATGCCTACACCGGTACCGCAGATCAGGATACCGAATTCACAGGTTCCCGCCGCTACCAGGTCGGCAGCTTTCTTACCGAATTCGGGATAATTACAGCGTTCTTCAGAATTGGTTCCTACATCTATGAATTCATATCCTCTGGGAGCCAGGTATTCCTTGATATGCTCTTTCAGCGGATAGCCGATGTGGTCACTCGCAATAGCAATTTTCATACTAATTCCTCCTAATACATACTTTTCATTAATACTATAACATATCACTTCCGAAAAGTAAAGTATTTTTTCAAGAATTTTTTTGAATTCACTATGGTTTTCCATCTTTTGCGGTTATTCACAGGTCTTATGCTCTACAGAAGTCTTCCATTACGCGTTTTTTAAAATTTCATGCAAAATTCCCTTCAATTTCTCCTGTCATTTTTCCAATCCGTATATTGCAATCAATTATCAACTATGCTATAATTATGTCACGCAATAATTTTGTATTGTATATTTTGATACAGGAGCAACAGCAGCCAAACAACGTTTCTCCCGTCAGCGAGACGCGGAAAAAGGATATGCAAAACGGATATGTATAAAATTGTTCATAAAAAATGTTTGAATCCCACCGTTACGCAAATGGAAATCGAAGCACCTCTGGTTGCCAGAAAAGCCAAACCCGGTCAGTTTATCATTCTTCGTGTGGATGAGGAAGGGGAACGGATCCCTCTTACCATCGCCGGGGCTGATGCGGTAAACGGTACTGTAAAGATCATTTTCCAGGTTGTGGGCGGTACTACAGAAAAGCTCAGCCATAAGGAAGAAGGTCAGTTTATTCAGGATTTTGTCGGTCCTCTCGGAATGCCCACCCATACGGATGGTATCCGTAAAGTCTGCATCATCGGCGGCGGTGTAGGCTGTGCCATCGCCCTTCCGGTAGCTGAGGAATTTCACAGGCTGGGGGCAGAAGTTACCGGCATCATCGGTTTCCGGAATAAAGATCTGGTGATTCTGGAAGAAGAATTCACCGCCTGCTCCGACACCCTTTACAAAATGACGGATGACGGCTCCTGGGGTTGTCACGGCAACGTGACCATGCCCCTGAAAGAAATGCTGGAAAAGGGTGAAAAGTTCGATATGATCATCACCATCGGTCCTCTGATCATGATGAAATTCGTGGTTGAAACGGCAAGACCTTTTGGGATTCCCGTAACCGTTTCCATGAATCCCATTATGATTGACGGTACCGGTATGTGCGGCGGATGCCGGCTGACACTGAACCGTGACGGCAAGCGTATCACCCAATTCGCCTGTGTGGATGGTCCCGATTTCAACGGTTATGAAGTGGATTTTGACGAAGCGATGTCCAGAGGCAGAATGTATGCCAATTTTGAACGTCACGCTTACGAAGAGACCTGCAACCTGTTTTCCAAGTCCTGAGGAGGGCACAAATATGGCAATCAATCCCAAAAAGCACGAAATGCCCACCCAGGCTCCCGAAGTCAGAGCGCACAACTTTGACGAAGTTGCCCTGGGATATTCATACGAAACTGCCGTCGCGGAAGCCCGGCGCTGTCTGAACTGCAAAAACAAACCCTGTGTTGCGGGTTGTCCCGTGAATATTCAGATTCCGGATTTTATTTCCCGTCTGAAAGAAGGCGACGTGGAAGGTGCCTATCAGATACTCTCCAAGTCCACTTCCCTGCCGGCTGTCTGCGGTCGTGTATGTCCGCAGGAAACCCAATGTGAAAGCAAATGCACCATCGGCATAAAATTTGAACCTGTCGGCATCGGTCGTCTGGAAAGATTTGCGGCTGACTGGCATAACGAGCACAATACTGCCCCTGTTGCGGTTCCGGAATCCAACGGACATAAGGCAGCCATTGTTGGTTCCGGTCCTTCCGGTCTTACCTGTGCCGGTGATCTGGCGAAAAAGGGTTATGATGTAACGGTTTTTGAAGCTCTGCACACTGCCGGCGGTGTTCTTGTCTATGGGATTCCCGAATTCCGTCTGCCCAAGGCGATTGTTGCCAAGGAAGTGGAAACACTGAAAGCGCTGGGTGTCAAGGTGGAAACCAATGTGGTTATCGGCAAGACACTGACGGTGGATGAACTGTTTGAAATGGGATTTGAAGCGGTATTCATCGGTTCCGGTGCCGGTCTGCCCAACTTTATGGGTATTCCCGGCGAATCGCTCAAGGGCGTTTATTCCGCAAACGAATTCCTGACCCGCAGCAATCTGATGAAAGCCTACCGCGATGATCCGGATACGCCCATTATGAAAGGCGGCAGAGTTGCGGTTGTCGGCGGCGGTAATGTTGCCATGGATGCTGCCAGAACTGCCCTCCGTCTCGGTGCGGAAAAAGTATACATTGTATATCGCCGTTCCATGGAAGAACTGCCCGCCAGACGGGAGGAAGTGGAACACGCGGAAGAAGAAGGGATCGATTTTCTGCTGCTCAGTGATCCGGTTGAGATTCTGGGATACAGCAATCCCAATGATCCGCGTGATCCCAAGAACGGTTTTGTTACCGGTATGCGCTGCATAAAGATGGAGTTGGGTGAACCGGACGAAAGAGGAAGACGGCGTCCTGTTCCCGTTCCCGGTTCCGAATTTGAGCTGGATGTGGATACTGTGGTGATCTCCATCGGTACTTCCCCCAATCCGCTGATCAAAAACACCACTGCCGGGCTGGCAGTAAATGCCAAAGGCGGTATTATTGTAAATGAAGACGGTCTTACTTCCCACGATTCCGTTTATGCCGGCGGGGATGCTGTAACCGGTGCGGCTACCGTGATTTCCGCCATGGGTGCAGGCAAGACCGCGGCTCATGCCATTGACAGGTATCTGTCCGGGAAATAAGCCGTTCTGTGAAACCGATATTATTGAAAAGCAGACAGTGTATGCTGTCGGGAGAATAGTATGTTCAGAGAACTGCAGAGAAAGAACAAGCAGATTTCCGGAGAAGAATGTATTCAGGTTCTGAAACAAGAAACCCGCGGCGTTTTGTCCGTCATCGGGGATGATGGGTATCCCTATGGTATGCCCATGAATCACTGGTACAATGATGAAGATGGAAAAATCTATTTTCATTCGGGCAAAGGCGGACACAGGCTGGATGCGCTGGAAAAGTGTGACAAGGTATCTTTCTGTACCTATGACAAAGGATACCGGAATACCGGCGACTGGGCTTTGGTTGTGAAAAGCGTTATTGTTTTCGGCAGGATACGAGTCATTGAAGATTTGGATACGGTTATTGCCGTCACGACAAAACTGAGCCATAAATTCACTTCGGATGAAGAATATATCCGAAACGAAATTGAACAGCACGCCCACAGAACGATCCTGCTGCAGCTTACGCCGGAACATATCTGCGGTAAGCTGGTTACGGAATCCTGATGCCGACAGTATCGGTTTTCGGCTGTATCTGAACCGTTTTTCCTCCTAAAGTATATCAATCTTTTATTCTGGAGTTTTTATATGAAACTTTTTATCTTTCCCAACACCTCCAGCCAGCGTTATATTGATGCTTCTCTCAAGTGCATTCGTCTTCTGGAGGAAAAATGCGGCGCTTTTTGCGTTCTTTCTCCGGAAAACTCCGAATTGCTTTTCGGTAATGACGGATATGCTGTACATACACCGGACGAATGTGATCTGGTGGTTTCCATCGGCGGGGACGGTTGTGTGCTGAAGGCGGCTTGTATTGCGGTCTTGTACGACAAACCTCTGGTGGGTATCAACAGCGGGCGGCTGGGGTATCTGTGCGCTCTGGATATTTCTGCGCTGGAAAATGCGGATGAGAATGTTTTCGCTCCCCTTCTCCCAGCGGAACGTACACTTCTTTCCTTTTATTTGAACGGTGAACATCATTTTGCTTTGAATGATGTGGTGTTCGGAAAGGAATATTTTGGAGAAACGGTGGATCTGGCGGTTCAGTGCAATGGTCGTCAGCTTGCCAGCTGTCGGGCGGACGGAGTGATCGTTTCCACCCCCACAGGCTCCACTTCCTATAATCTTTCTGCCGGCGGTCCCATTCTTCTGCCGGACTCTCCCTGCTTCGTCATCACCCCCATCTGCCCTCATTTTTCCGATATTCATCCTTATGTGGTACCGGATACTGCTGAGCTGACCGTTTGTGTTGCCGGACGTTCCGAGCAGGCCATAGTGTATGCGGATGGAATAATGCTTGGGAAAATCCATGACCGGCTGATGCTTACCCGTAATTCCCGGTCGCTGAAATTGCTGGTAAGAGACGAAAGCGCCAACAGGGCGGCGGAATGAATCTTTTGCGTGTCCCGGTATAAGAAAAAATAATGGTTTTATTCTGATTTTTTCTATTGCTTTTAGATAATATTTAGTGTATAATGAAACTACAGTTTACTCGTAAATTGTAGTTTTTATTTTTTACAGGAATACATCATGCCGCAATTCGACAGCATATTGTTTGATCTGGACGGAACGCTATGGGACGCCACTTCCGTTACCGCCGATATCTGGCAGATCGTTATGTCCCACCATCCGGAGATCCAGAATAAGATTGATCTGGATACGGTGCAGAAATATATGGGTCACACCAACGAGGAGCTGGCTTCCATTCTGTTTCCGGATATGCCTTTTGAGGAAGGATATGCTCTGATTATGGAGTCCTGCCGGGAAGAAAACAGACTGCTCAGAGAACGGGGCGGAATCCTGTACGCGGATGTTCGTGAGGTGCTCACCGGACTGGCAGAGCGGTATCCTCTGTTCATCATCAGTAATTGTCAAGCCGGGTATATTGATGCTTTTCTGGCTTATCACGGTTTCGGGCATCTGATCACGGACTATATCAGTTCCGGTGACATGGGGATGGCTAAAGCGGATAATATCCGGTATATCTGTCGGAAGCATGGGCTTTTGAAGCCTGTGTATGTGGGAGATACCGGTGGGGACTGTATGGCTGCGGCAGATGCAGGATGTCCGTTTATCTTTGCCTCCTACGGGTTCGGTACCGTGCCGGCGGAAAAATGTACCGCTGTGCTGTCTTCTATTCGTGATCTTCCTTTATTGCTGAGGTGAACTTTATGATATTTTCCAATTTTCATACACATTCCGTGTATTCGGACGGAAAGAACACCATTGAGGAATTGGTGCTTACCGCGATAGAAAAAAACTTTTCCGCCATCGGTATTTCAGATCACAGCTATATGTCTTTTGACCACTCCTATTGCATGAAAAAAGATGCCATGACCGAATATGTACATACGATCCATACACTTCGGGATAAATATGCGGATCAGATCGCTGTTTTTGCTGGTCTGGAACTTGACAGATACTCTTCCCGCCCGGATACAGAACTGGATTACATCATCGGAAGTGTACATGCTATTCCTACCCCTTACGGCGGATGGACTTCTGTGGATTCGGACGCGGCTCTGCAGCAGGCGGTCATCAACAAATGGTTCGACGGAGATATGAACCAATACGCCAGGGCGTACTACAGCAATGTCATAGATATGGCAAAGATCCACCGTCCGGATATTGTGGGGCATTTTGATGTTGTCTGCAAATTCCGGGAAGCCGAGAATCCGATTTACAACGGATATGCGCTGGAAGCGGCAGCGGCTGTTATGGAATCCTGTGATCTGTTTGAAATCAACACGGGGGCTATTGCCAGAGGAATCAAATCCGTTCCCTATCCGTCCCCTTTTATTATGAAATATCTGGCGGAACATAAGGCAAAGTTTATTCTCTCCTCCGACTGCCACAGAGCAGCACTTCTGGACTGCTGGTTTGCGGATGCGGTGGAATACTGCCGTTCTTTCGGTGTGCGTTCTCTTGTCACGCTGACAAAAGACGGTTTTACGGAGTATGGGATCTGAATCTCTCTCCCTTCCGATTTTGTTTATAACAGTTGATGCTGTATAATTGACTGTAATTTTAATTTTTGAGAGGTATTGATTATGGAAAAGGTAAAAGTAGGCGTAATGGGTGCCAGACGAGGCAGTACTTTCATTAACTCTTCTCTTGAAGACCCCTGTGTTGAACTTGTGGCAATCTGTGATTTCAACAAGGCACTGCTTGATGACTGCAAAGCGCACGCCGATCAGCGCGGTCTGGGCAATGTTGCCTTCTATGATTCTTTTGATGAATTCATTCAGCATGATATGGATGCGGTTATTCTTGCCAACTATGCCAACGAACACGTTCCTTATGCTATTCGCGTGATGGACAGCGGACGTCATGTTATGACCGAATGTCTGACCTGCGCCACCATGAAGGAAGCGGTTGAACTGATCGAATGTGTGGAACGCACCGGCAAGATTTATGCCTATGCGGAAAACTACTGCTTTACCCCCATCCGCTGGGAAATGCGTCAGCGTTATCGCCGCGGTGACATCGGTGAACTGATGTATGCCGAAGGTGAATACGTTCACGACTGTTCCTCCATCTGGCCCAGTATTACATACGGTATCCGCAACCACTGGCGGAATCTGATGCCCTCCACGTTCTACTGCACCCACTCCATCGGTCCCATTCTGTACATGACCGGTCTGCGTCCCGTGCAGGTTACCGGTTTTGAAACACCCAATATGCCCTTCATGCGCGAACTGGGTACGGCTTCCGGTACGCTGGGTATGGAGATCATCACTCTGGAAAACGGCGCGATGTTCAAGAGCCTGCATTTCAACATGAAGCACACCACCCATGTTTCCAACTATCAGCTGAACGGTACCCTCGGTGCTATGAAGGATCTGGGCGACAAGCTGGATGTATATGTGGAAGAACCTGGCAAAAACGGCGGCGGTAAGGGTGAATCCTATCTGCCCGAGCACGTTATCGAAGAAGGCAAGGCTTCCGGTCATGGCGGCGGCGACTTCTACACCACCCACTATTTCATCCGCAGCATTCTCGGTGACGAAGTAGCAAGAGAACGCTCCATTGACGTATACAGTGCTGTGGAAATGTGCATCCCCGGTACCCTCGGCTTTGTTTCCATCACAGAAGGCAACAAGCCCATCAAGCTTCCCAACCTGCGCAACAAGGCAGAACGTGATCCTTAACGTAACGATACACGCTGCTGCTTACCGGAAATTGCAGGTGATCAGTATATCCCCAACAATATCTACGGCGATCCCGAAATCCCGGATGAAGTATTTGAAAAGGTTAAAAGAATGTACCACGGCAAGTAATTTGCTGTTCTGAAGCCGGACATTTGTTATGGAAAAGCAAAGTCGGTATTTTCGCCGACAGCGCGGTATTACTTTTTGTGGTCACTGATCACCGATCCCTGGAGGTTTGTATCACGCCATGGCAGATCATTGATCTTTATCCACGAAGGCGGATTTACCGGCGGTGCACGGAACAGCGGATACCCCCATGTCATGTGCGATGTACTGGCGAAGTACGGTTATGTATGTTTCACCATTGACTATCGTTTGTTTCAGAAGGAAATCAGGCCGTCCTATCCGGAATGTGCCCCCATTGCCGCACTGGATATAGAAACTGCCCGTCAGTTCATTGTTTCCAAAGCGGATGAATTCGGTATTGATCCCGCCAATATCTCCATTGGCGGCGGAAGTGCCGGTGCGATGGGTGCGATTGATGCCTGCCGTATGTATCCGGCGTATAAAGCTTTTGTTTGTCTGTGGGGTACCTATAAGGGAGCACAGGTTCCTGAGAAATATCCGCCCACGATTCTGATACACGGGACAGCGGACAAGTCGGTTCCCTATGCGTACTGTGAAGCCTTTTATGCAGGGCTGCAGGAACGCGGTATTCCCTGTGAGCTGGTCACCCTTCAGGATGCGCCTCACACTGCCATCAGCCGGCTGCCGGAATATGAAGAACCCATGATCCGTTTCATGAATGCAGTTATGTGAAGAGTACCAAGCCTACGTATCACATTTTCAAAAATATTCTTACAACAGCCAGAGGATGTCGAAGGTGTCGTCCCCTGGCTGTTGTCTATCTGTTTGATTTTTTGCGAATCTCAATCGGCTCAACCATTGGTTGGAATTTCGCAAGAACGGGTTGTTTGACTTTGTTCGTCGGATAGGATATAATAAAATCAAGGAAGGCGCCTCCGGAATGAAAGTGAAAGGAGATCATACTATGAATCTTGGAAACAAAATCCGTGAACTGCGCAGGAACAGAAATCTTACCCAGGAACAGCTGGCTGCTGCGCTGAATATTTCTGCCCAGGCTGTATCAAAGTGGGAGATGGGAGCTTCTTATCCCGATATGACCATGATTCCCGTACTTGCTTCGTTTTTCAAAGTTTCCCTTGATGAGCTTTTTGATTTTGATATTCACAATGTAGATAAGGAAATTGAGGAAATCCGTCTGGAATCCAATAAGTATTTCTGGAGTAATTTTGAAAAGGCAGAACAGGTCCTGTTGGACGGATTGAAGCTCTACCCTGCTTCCATACAGTTGAAAACCGAATTGTTTGAGTTGTATGCCTACAATGTGGATCGCGGTGATGAGCTTATTAACAAAGCATTTGAGCTGGGAAGTCATATCATTCACGCATCTCAGGATGTTTTCTGTACCTGCAGAACCAAGTCGAATATAATCCAGATTTACAAATACCTGGAACTGGAAAAGAATCAGGATCATTATGAGGATATAAAAAAGATCATTGAATCCCTGCCGTATATGTTTCCGTATATGATACAGGACAAAATGCGTCTCTCTGCCACCTGTATCAAAGGTGAGGAAGGTATGAAAGAAGCAAAAGCTCTCAAGAATATTGAGTGGCAGGAGTTTTTTATTGCCTGTAGAATTATAGCACTTCGTTACTTTGAAATGGGAGACTACGAAAATGCACTGACATCTTTCAGAGAAAGTGTGGACGTTATTGAGCGATTCATGTATTCTGACAAGCAGGGCTATGATGCCTATCCCATTGGCGGTACCCATGCGAATCATGCCATTACGATTCTGGAAATTGCTGCCTGCTTATTCCGGCTGGGACGCACGGAGGAGTTGGACGCTCTGATTGCAAAAGCCAAGCATATTTACTTTGATGCGTATGAAAACATTGAGCTTCGGGATTTCAACGCACAGATGCGGAAAATGATTGATTATTTCACCAAGGAATATCATAATAAAAAACTGGATGCATTCAAGCCACTGGATTTAAGTGATATTGAGAAGCGTATACAGGGATAAAACAGCATAAGTCCGGAAAAAAGGTATCCGACAACGCAGTTCACTCTGCCCTTACGGATACCTTTTCCTTTATTTTATTAAGTATCAATCGTTGGTTACGTCACCGCTGCCGGTCAGGGATACCGGTTCACCCAGATATTTCGGTTCCGGCTGGAATACGGTCATGGCCATATCCTTTACCCGTGCGGCGATTTCCCGTACTTCACGGATCGGCTGACCCATATAACTGCGCAGATCTGCAGAAACGCCGACAGCTTCCAGTCCAAGGCTTCTGGCTATGGCTACTGCGCGGTACAGGTGATAGGTCTGGGATACGATAATCACCTTTTTCGCCCCGAACACATCTCTTGCCCGATACAGGGAGTCATAGGTGGAAAATCCTGCGTGGTCCATGAAAATATCTTCTGACGGAACGCCGCGGTCGATGGCGTAATCCTTCATACAGCCTACTTCATTGTAGTCCGCTCTGCCGTGGTCACCGCTCATGAGCAATTTGGTACCGCTTTCTTCATACAGGGTTATCCCGGTCAGGATACGGTCTTCCAGCATATGACTGGGGGTTCCGTCTTCCCTGACGCCTGCGCCGAGAACGAGGATGCAGTCTGCATCAGAAAGGGACAAGGAATCATAGGATGTACCGGAGGGATATATGTATTCTCGGTTCTGGCTGACAACCAGGTGGTTGACGAGCAGGCAGGCGGCGCACAGCAGGCAGCCGGTCAGAAGCAGGACAATCAACATTCGCTTTGCAAGTTTCTTTTTCATTTTTTGTTTTCCGCATGATCATTCTCAGGCATCGCAGGAGCAGATTGTACATCGTACATCATGCCGGACACCATTGTGTTTTTTCTCATTTTACGTTTGTTCACAGAACGGCGGATCAGGAGTACAATCACCGTAACAATAACGCCCCATACGATCAGAGCCGGCAGTGCGGACACAAACCAGACCACAAAATCCAGTGCATCGTCCGCCAGATCGGACCAGTTGTTCAGAATATCCCTGCCCATCCGTTCTCCGGTTGTCAGGTTCTTTTCGGATTCCGTGATTTTCTGGACTTCTCTGACAGTCAGCTGCACGGTACAGTAAGAAACCTGGTTGTCGTAGGTACGCAGGGTGGATTTATAGTTTTCCAGCTGGTATGTTACTTCCGTGATGCGGGACTGCACGGTGATTACGTCGTTCAGGGTATCACACTTTTCCAGAATAGTGAGCAGGGTTGCGTATTCCGTTTCCAGTGCTTTGATGCGGCTCTCTGTGTCGGTATAATGCAGGGTGATATCCGTTACGTTTTCATTCCGGGAGGTTACTGTGCCGAGGGTATTTACGTTTTCCAGAAACTGTTCGTACCGGCTTTCCGGAATGCGCAGTACGTAGTGCATCCAGCGGTTGCTGTATTCCGGGTTCCCTTCCGTCTGGGCACTTTGCACATATCCGCCGGCTTCTGCCACCTGTTTTTCCAGGGAAGACAGCATGGTGTCGTATTCCTTGGTTTCCATATTCAGATAGGCTTCGCGGATCAGCTTACGGTTTTCCGCTGCGGATGCAGGTTCTGTACCGGCAGCAGGGTCACTTGAAGAATAGTATGCATCCTTCACTTCCTCCATTTCCGCATCTTCCATCACATCGGATGATGTTCCGGTGAGAAAACCGAAGGAGCCGTTTTCGGAGGATGTATAAGTATTCATTTCCCCGCGATACATTTCATCCGTTGCTTTGTCGTAGGGTGCGCTGCCGCAGGAAGTCAGGGTGAGAAGTAATGTGAAGAGCAGTATAAGTGCCGATTTCATGGAATTTTCCTCCTTGAAACTGATTTTTATGCTGTTTAGACGCTGCTTATCCCAATATTGTTCCGAAAAAAACAATTTTTTTTGAAATTTTATGCGCTTTGACTGAGAAATTACAATATTTTCGATTCGGTAATGATGTTTTTTCTATATTCGAAAAAATTAATATTTTTCTGTCCTGAATATGCATTTTTACCATTGACAAGTTTCGCAGGATATTGTATAATAATACCATGTACTTTATTTTGACAAGTATTTTCCATGCTGCATATGCTGTATAATATTTGTCATTTTACCAATATCAGAAAAGAGGTAATACATATGAACAGAGTGTATAATTTCTCTGCAGGTCCTTCTATGCTTCCGCTGCCCGTACTGGAAAAAGCCGCTTCCGAGCTTGTTTGTTACGGTACTTCCGGTATGTCCGTTATGGAGATGAGTCATCGTTCTCCTGCATACGAAGCAATCATCCAGAAGGCTGAAGCAGATCTTCGTAAATTGATGCAGATCCCCGACAACTACAAGGTACTGTTCCTCCAGGGCGGTGCTTCCACTCAGTTTGCTGCTATTCCCCTGAACCTGATGGTTTCCGGTAAGGCTGATTATATTCTTTCCGGTCAGTTCTCCACCAAGGCTTACAAGGAAGGGCAGAAATACGGTGACGCAAAAGCTGTTGCTTCTTCCAAGGAACAGAACTTCACTGTAATTCCCGCTACCACCAAGGAAGATTTCCGTCCCGATGCGGATTACGTTCACATCTGCTACAACAATACCATTTACGGTACCAAGTATGCGGCTGTGCCCGATACAGGAGATATTCCTCTCGTTGCAGATATGTCTTCCTGCATTATTTCCGAACCTGTTGATGTTTCCAAGTTCGGCGTGATCTATGCCGGTGCGCAGAAGAACATGGCTCCCGCCGGTCTGACGGTTGTTATCGTCCGTGAAGATCTGCTGGGCAAGGCGCGTCCCGAAACCCCTTCCATGCTCGACTGGCAGCTGATGGCTGACAATGGTTCCATGTACAACACACCTCCCTGCTACTCCATTTACATGGCAGGTCTTGTATACGAATGGATTCTGGAAATGGGCGGTCTGGAAGTTATGCAGAAGATAAACGAAGAAAAAGCAGCTCTTCTGTATGATTACCTCGACAGCCAGGATTACTACATTGCTCCCGTAGCCAAGGAATACCGTTCCATGATGAATGTTACCTTTGTTACCGGCAATGAAGAACTGGATAAGAAATTCCCCAAGGAAGCGGAAAAGGCCGGTCTTATGAATCTGAAGGGTCACCATTCCGTTGGCGGTATGCGTGCTTCCATTTACAACGCAATGCCCCGTGAAGGCGTAGAAGCGCTCATCGCCTTCATGAAGGATTTCGCAGAAAAGAACCCCAAATAAAAATCTCATCGGCTAAGAGGATGTACTATTATGACTAAGATCAAACTTCTCAATAAGATCGCTCCTGTTGGTATTCAGCAGTTTGATGCATCTGAATATGAAATTTCCTCCAATCTGGAAGCACCGGAAGCCATTATGGTTCGTTCCGCTGCTATGCATGATATGGAAATGAATCCCGAACTTCTGGCTATTGCACGCTGCGGTGCCGGTGTAAACAATATTCCCGTTGACAAGTGTGCGGAAGACGGTATCGTAGTATTCAACACCCCCGGTGCCAATGCCAATGGCGTTAAGGAACTGACCATCGCGGCTCTGTTCATGGCATCCCGTGACATCGTCGGCGGTGTAAACTGGGCAAACACCCTTACGGAAAATGTTGCCAAGTCCGTTGAAGCCGGCAAGTCTGCTTTTGCAGGATGCGAACTGGAAGGCAAAACCCTCGGCGTTATCGGTCTGGGTGCGATCGGCGGTATGGTTGCCAATACTGCAAAATCCCTGGGTATGAATGTTATCGGTTACGACCCGTACATTACCATTGAAGCTGCATGGCATCTGTCCCGTTCCATCCGCAAGGCTTCTTCTTATGAAGAAATTTTTGCAAACTGTGATTACATTACCCTGCACGTTCCCGCTACCAAGGAAACCAAGAATATGATCAACACCGTTTCCATCGCCATGATGAAGCGCGGTGTACGTATTGTAAACCTCAGCCGTGCCGATCTGGTAAATGCTGCCGATCTGAAGGCTGCTTTGGAAGACGGTCACGTTGCATCTTATGTAACAGACTTCCCCACAGAAGAAGTGATCAATACCAAGGGTATCGTGGCTATTCCCCATCTGGGCGCTTCCACGGAAGAAAGCGAAGACAACTGTGCGGTCATGGCGGCTCATGAACTGATCGATTATCTGGAAAACGGCAATATCAAGAACAGTGTTAACTATCCTTCCGTTTCCATGGCACGTACCCCCGGTACCCACAGACTGGTTATTCTGCACAAGAATGTTCCCAACATGATTTCCACTGTATCCGGTACTCTGGCTGCTG
>JAFUKI010000164.1 GCA_017467815.1 Clostridia bacterium | reverse complement strand
TGAAAATGCTGTACGCGGCGCACGGAATCCTATGAACAGCTGGAACCGCATGGACAGCGGGTATGACGAAAACGGCAATTATGTGCTGGGGCCCAACGATCTGAAGCTTTTGACCACTCTGTGCAAATCCGGCAGTGACGACCGGAAATTTATGCGTCAGATCTTTGTTTCCGTGGATATCACCGCACCTCTGTACTGGTGGAAGGAATTTGACACCTACAAAGTCGGCACCGTTGCAAATTCCACCAGCACCATGCACAAGATCCATGCAAAGCCTTTCTCCCGTGATGATTTCAGCTGTGACCGTATGTCACCCGAAGCGCTTGCCTGTCTGGATCAGGTGATTGCTGTACTGGAACAGAAACGGCAGGTTTTTGTGGAAACCAAGGAACGGGCGGCTTGGGATGATATGATCCAGCTTCTGCCCTCCAGTTTTCATCAGATGCGTACCTGTACCATGAATTATGAGAATCTGGTCAACATATACTATGCCAGAAGATATCACAAACTTCCGGAATGGCATGTATTCTGTGATTGGATCCGCGCCCTTCCCAATGCAGATGTGCTGATCTGTACCATCAAAGAGGAAGTGCGCAAGGAGGAATCTGTTTGACAAGAGCACCTGCCGATCTCACCCACACCCTGAAAATGAAAGCCGGCAAACAAGCCGGAATCGTCGGTATTGCCGCCAATCTGGTTCTGTTCGTCGGTAAGATCATCCTGGGACTTATTACCGGCAGTATCGCCATTATCGGTGATGCCATCAACAATATTTCCGACGCCTGCTCATCCGTGCTGGTTCTGATCGGATATGTCTGCGCCGCCAAGCCTGCGGATAAGGAACATCCTTACGGGCATGCACGCATGGAGTATCTGTGCAGCCTGATCATTTCCATCATCATCACGGTACTCGGTCTGGAACTGTTCACCAACGCTGTAAAAACACTCCTCCACCCCGGCGATACTGTACAATATTCTCCGGTGGTGCTGGTTATCATGTTCGCCGCCATACTGGTGAAAAGCGGACTGGCGCTGTATTATCACCATGTGGGTAAAAAAATCAATTCCGCTTCCCTGCGCGCCTCCGCCGTGGACAGCATCGGGGATGTATGCGCAACAGCGGCTGTTATCATCGGCATATTCCTGACACCGGTTTTCGGTCCCCGTACGGACGGTGTTCTGGGGTTGGGTATTGCTGTATATATTCTCGTTATGGGCATTATGCTGATCAAGGACTCCGTCAATACCCTTCTGGGTACCGCACCGGATACGGAACTGGTGAAAAAGATCATCACCCGGCTGAAAAGTTATGATGGTGTGCTGGGAATACACGATCTGGTGATCCACAATTACGGGGTTGACCGGTATTTTGCTACGGTACATCTGGAAATGGCTGCCGATCGGGATATTATGCAGTCCCATGATATTATTGACAATATCGAAGTGGATTTTTCCGAAAATATGGGGATTCAGATGGTTATCCATTTCGACCCCATCTGTCAGAACGATGAGCGCACCAATGATCTCCGCAACAAAGTACAATCCATTATTGCGGAAGTGGCGGCAGAGTTTTCTTCCCCCATATCCATGCATGACTTCCGTGCTGTTTTCGGTCATACGCACACTAACTTAATTTTTGATGTTGCTGTCAGCCACGAAATGCCCCTGACGGACAAAGAGCTCGTACTGCAGCTGAGAAGTGAGATCCGCCGTCAGCTTGGAGAACATTATAACTCCATGATCACCATTGACCGGGATTATACAACAAATCGGTATTAAAAAACGTAATTCAGCAAGCATGATCGAAACTTGCTGAATTACGTTTTTCGTTTTATCTATTTATCGGATTGCTCTCGCTTCCAGATAATACCGTTTGCTCTTGGCTTCCCCCATGGAGAATGTCTTCCTCGGTAGGGTTCCGTGGGCATCCACATAGGGAAACAATTCGCTCTTGTCCATGCCGTCAAACAGGAATCCGACGGTTTTCTCCCCTTTCGCCAGCTGCTTGAGGGTGTCTTCGCCGTGAATGTAGTCACAGGTTACACCGGAATGGGCGGCACAGTAGTCATCCAGGAAATTCTGCAGGGTACCTACCGTCAGGGCGTGGGTAGATGTAGTGAATCCGCACGTCCTATTCTGTCCTCCCGCAATCACCTGGATCTCCTGTTCCCCACAGTCTCCCGTGACCTTCGCCAGTTCTGCAAGAACATCCGCAGGATCGCAGTTTGCCAACAGGCGGTAGATCGGTTCAAATACCAGGGATTCGTCTTCCAGAGCCGTAATTTCGCACAGCGCATAGCGTGCCGGATGATCCTTCACTGCATCAGCGCCCTGTGCCGCTTTTAAGTTCTCGTAATGGGCTTTTGCGGCGGCAAGGGAATGATTGCCGTCCCCCATGGCATATACGACTCCGCCGGCGTTTTCTGCCTCGTACGCGGCAATCCGTTCCATCAGCCGGGTCTGCATTTCCCCGTCAACGGCGTATCCGTGTACATGACCGCCGCCCAGCATCAGATCAAAATCGTACAGTGTGGGCATCGCATCCTTAGTCTTTGTCAGATCGCGGAACATCTGCTTTTTATCTTCAATCAGAATCAGGATATGCGGCAGTTCAATGGCGGCTTCGGAACGGACTTTACAGCGGGGCGGAATGCGTTCCAGAACGGTTGCTTCCGTTGCGCGGATGGGGGATACGGAATCCTTTGCATAGCTGTAGGCTTCCAGATCCAGTTTGCCGATGATACCGTGACGCACCGTTCCGTCCGGCAGAGTTCTCTCCAGGTATACGATACCGGTAAAGGAAGTCATGCCTTCCCCTTTGAAGCTATCCATATTGGCACGGATCTTTGCGTTGTGAGCGGCTTCTTTATCGGTACCCAGATAGGCTTCGGGCAGGATGTAGCCATATGCGGAAGGTGCTTCTCCTACGAAAGCTGCACAGGCATCCCAATACGGCATTTCGGATGTAAACTGGTCGCAGGCAATTACTGCCCACTTATCGGCAATTTCCGCTTTCGGAATGAACATATCCGCAGGCTGAAAAATGGTTTTGTATGTATTCATGTATCTGTCCTCGCGTTCATGGAGATTTTATTATATTATATCGTTTTTTCCGACGTCTGTCAACCATGCTGCGCAAACTTCGTACGTATCGTCTGCGTGTGAAATGTTCGTAAATAAACGGGAACTTCACAAAACCATCAGAAAACACAGGCAAAAATATAACATTTTTTTCAAAAATTATCTATGAAACCCATGAATTATCTTCACAAATATAGTGTATACTATTGTCAGCCTGATAAATACCTGACCGAATTGACATCTGGGTGTTAACGAAATGTATCCCTCTGACAAGCATTGAAATTATACGACAGCACAGAATGGAATGGTAAAAAAGCTTATCATAAAATCAGCGAGCGTGTACAGAAACGTCCGCACAGATGGAGGAATTATGGTTATCACCGATATTAAAGTAAGAAAGCTGTTTGACGAAGGACCCATGAAGGCGATTGTATCGGTCACCTTTGACGGTCAGCTCGCATTACATGACATCAAGGTCATCAGTGTCAGAGACAAAAATTTCATCGTAATGCCCAGCCGCAAAAATCCCGACGGTACCTACAGAGACATTGTACATCCGATCAATGCTGCTTTCCGCAGTGAATTGGAAGAACTGGTTCTGGCTGCCTATGAAGAAGAACTGGCAAAAGCAGAAGCGGAAGCGGAATTGGAAAGTGCCGCCCCTTCCTATGAGAATGTCTGATTCGAAAATCAAAAAGAGTTAAGCTGTACGAAACCAAACGTACAGTTTTCTTTTTTATCCCCGGAAGCCGTACGGTATGTTTCCGTGAAAATCGAAAAAGAATCTGTCCGGAAAGAACGAAAAAATAGTACAAAAATTATTCCTTCTGCGACTTTTGTTCTATGCAAAAAACAGGAATTGAAAAAATTATCGAAAAAGCCTTTATTTTATCAGAAAAGCATGGTATAATATAACGATACTAAAATTGGGTAATTAGGGTCTCTGTAAGATCCCATCCGGTTTTAGGCGTAAATTACATTAACATCGGGGGAGTTATTATGCCAAAAGATACAAGTATAAAAAAAGTATTACTTATCGGCTCCGGGCCCATCGTCATCGGTCAGGCGGCAGAGTTTGACTATGCCGGTACACAGGCGGCCAAGACCTTGCGTGACGAAGGAATTGAAGTAGTACTTGTAAATTCCAACCCCGCTACCATTATGACCGACTGCGCTATGGCAGATAAGATTTATCTGGAACCGCTGACGCCTGAAGTGGTCAAGCGTATCATCAAAGAAGAAAAACCCGACAGTCTGCTGGGCACTCTCGGCGGTCAGACCGGGCTGAATCTGTCCATGCAGCTGGAAAAGGAAGGATTTCTGAAGGAACACGGCGTACGTCTGCTGGGCGTAGCTACCGACACCATCGACCGTGCCGAAGACCGTCAGCTTTTCAAGGATACTATGGAAAAGATCGGTCAGCCGGTTATCCCTTCCGATATTACCACCACCATTGAAGGTGCTCTGGAACTGGCAGACAAGCTGGGCTATCCTGTTATTGTTCGTCCTGCCTTTACCCTCGGCGGTACCGGCGGCGGTATTGCTGCGGATGCCAAGGAGCTGTACACCATCGCAGAAAGCGGTATTGCTGCTTCTCCCATTCATCAGATCCTCATTGAAAAATGTGTTTCCGGCTGGAAGGAGATCGAATTCGAGGTTATGCGTGATGCTGCCGGCAATGTAATCACCATCTGTTCCATGGAAAACCTGGACCCCGTTGGTATCCATACCGGTGACAGTATTGTTGCTGCCCCTGCCCTGACCCTCGCCAGCAAGGAATACAATATGCTCAGTTCCGCGGCTCTCGCCATCATTGACGAACTGAAGATCACCGGCGGCTGCAACGTACAGTTCGCGCTGGATCCGAACAGCTTTGAATATGCGGTAATCGAAGTAAACCCCCGTGTTTCCCGTTCTTCCGCACTGGCTTCCAAGGCAACCGGTTATCCCATCGCAAAAGTTGCTGCTAAGATCGCCATCGGTTATACCCTTGACGAGATCCCCAACCTGGTTACCGGTACCACCATGGCTTGCTTTGAACCCACCGTTGACTATGTGGTTGTAAAGTTCCCCCGCTGGCCCTTTGACAAATTTGTATATGCGAACCGTAAGCTGGGTACCCAGATGAAGGCAACCGGTGAAGTTATGGCTATCGGCTCCAATTTTGAAATGGCGCTGATGAAAGCCGTACGTGGTGCTGAAATCGGTGTGGACAGTCTCAGCCACGAAAGATACAGAGAATGCCCGGATCATGAACTGGCAGGTCGTATTCTGGAACAGTCCGATGAACGTATTTTCTTCGTATATGAAGCCATCTACCGCGGTGTGATGACCTGTGAAGAAGTACACGCGCTGACCAAGATCGATATGTGGTTCCTGACCAAGATCCGCAATCTGGCTGAAATGGAACACCGTCTCGGCAGTGAAGAACTGACGGAAACCATGTACCGCGAAGCAAAGTTCATGGGCTTCCCCGACAAAGCCATCAGCCGTATGTCCGGTGTGAAGGAACTGCCCTGGCATATGTATGCTTCCTATAAGACGGTTGACACCTGTGCGGCTGAATTCCGTGCAGCTACTCCCTATTTCTACTCCTCCTATGATGCTGACGATGAAGCGGCGCCTTATATTGCCGAACACAACACCAGCACCAAGGGTACGGTAATGGTAATCGGTTCCGGTCCCATCCGTATCGGTCAGGGTATTGAGTTTGACTATGCATCCGTACACTGTGTATGGGCACTGAAGAAAGCCGGTTATGACGTAATCATCGTCAACAACAACCCTGAAACCGTTTCCACCGACTTTGATACAGCCGACAGACTTTACTTTGAACCTCTGACACCGGAAGATGTGGAAAATATCATCCGCATCGAAAAGCCGGTGGGAGCTGTGGTTGCTTTCGGCGGTCAGACCGCTATCAAACTGACACGGTTCATCGACAAGGCCGGCGTAAAGATTCTGGGTACTTCCCCCGATATGATCGACTGTGCGGAAGACAGAGAACGCTTTGAAGAACTGCTGAACCGTTTCAACATCAAACGTGCCATCGGCGAAACGGTTATGACCTGTGATGAAGCACTGGATGCCGCAAACCGTATCGGATACCCTGTTCTGGTTCGTCCTTCCTACGTACTGGGCGGTCAGAACATGATCATCGCATTCAATGATGCCGATATCAGAGAATACATGGGCATCATTCTTTCCCAGGGTATTGAAAACCCCGTACTCATTGACAAATATCTGATGGGCACCGAACTGGAAGTTGACGCAATCTGTGACGGCGATGATATTCTGATTCCCGGTATCATGGAACACGTTGAACGTGCCGGTGTACACTCCGGTGACTCCATTGCTGTATATCCCGCCCAGAACGTTGACGACAGTATGCGTGACTACATTGTTCAGCATACCAGGGATCTTGCACTGGCGCTGGAAACCAAGGGTCTGATCAACATTCAGTACCTGATTTATCAGGGCGGTCTGTATGTAATCGAAGTAAACCCCCGTTCCTCCCGTACTGTTCCCTACATCAGCAAGGTAACCGGTATTCCCATGGTGGATATCGCGCTGCGCTGTATGCTGGGTGAAAAGCTCAAGGATATGGAATACGGCACCGGTCTCCATCCCAACACGCCATATGTGGCTGTAAAGGTTCCTGTATTCTCCTTTGAAAAACTCTCCGGTGTGGATACACATCTCGGTCCCGAAATGAAGTCCACCGGTGAAGTTCTCGGTCTGGCAGGTACTTTTGATGAGGCTCTGTACAAGGGTCTGAAAGCTGCCGGATACAAGCTGGGTGCAAAGGGCGGCGTATTCATCACGGTTCGTGATACGGACAAGAGTGAAATCGGCGGCGTTGCCAAGAAGTTTGAAGATCTGGGCTTCAGGATCTATGCCACCGCAAGAACTGGTGAGACCTTGCGCAAGAGCGGTGTTCGCGTTACCACCGTACATCACGACGAAGATTCCGGCAGTCTGCCCGGTTCTCTGATTGCTGACGGTAAGATCAATTACATCATTTCCACTTCTTCCAAGGGCAGAGATCCGTCCCGTGCCAGCGTTAAGCTCCGCAGATTGGCTGTAGAACACGCTATTCCCTGTCTCACCTCTCTGGATACTGCCAATGCGGTTGCTGACAGTATTGCCAGCCGCTGGAACGAAAAGTGTACGGAACTGGTCAACATCAATGATCTGCGTACTGACCGCATTACACTGGACTTTATTAAGATGGAAACCTGCGGCAACGACTACATCTATTTCGACTGTCTCAACACACAGATCCGTAATCCCGAAGGTCTGTCCATCAAGTTTGTAGACCGTCATTACGGTATCGGCGGCGACGGTTGCGTGATCATCGAACCCTCCAAGATTGCCGATGCAAAAATGCGTATGTTCAACCGTGACGGCAGTGAAGGCAAGCTCTGCGGTAACGGTGCAAGATGCGTTGCCAAGTATCTGTATGACAGCGGCATCGTAACCCGCAAGAATATGACCATCGAAACCCTGTCCGGTATCCGCAGCATGGAAGTTACCACCCGTGAAGGCAAGGTTATCCGCTCCAAGGGTGATATGGGTAAGGTTTCCTTCGATCAGGCAAGCATCCCCGCTGTTTTCCCGGATTGCCCTTCTGACCGCATGATCGGCGTACAGGGTACTTTGGCTGACCGTAATGTGCGCTTCTCCGTTCTTTCCGTGGGTAATCCGAACTGCGTGATCTTTGCGGATGATAACGAAGATTTCGCACTCTCCACGCTGGATCTGGAAGCCATGGGCAGTGCTATCGAAAACGCTTCTCAGTTCCCGGAACGTACCAATGTGGAATTCTGTCACATCATTGACGATCATACCATTCTGGTTCGTGTTTGGGAAAGAGGTTCCGGCGAAACCTATGCCTGCGGTACCGGTGCCTGTGCAGCTGCTGTTGCGGCAATCGAAAACGGTTACTGCTCCGCAGACAAAGATATCACGGTACATCTCAAAGGCGGCGATCTGATCATTTCCTACGACAAGGAAACCGGTGAGGTTTATATGTCCGGCGAAACCATCGAAGTTTACCGCGGTACTGTTGAAATTTAATTGGATATTTACTATAGTTCTTGGGGGACGAAAACTTTTCATAAAGTTTTTCGTCCCCCTTACCTTTTCAAAAACTTATTAAAATCGGTAAAAAAAGACCGTCAATTTTGACAGTCTCGATAATCAATACATTTTCGCCAGCCTTAATCCATATCCATACTTCTGGTATCCCCCTCTTTCCAAAGTTTTTTTGAAAAGAAGGAGGGGTCAGGGGAGGGAGAAAAACTTTTTGCGAAAAGTTTTTTCTCCCTCCCCTGTTCATTTCCAATCTTCGATTACCAACCAAACTTGTTATAGTTGTCCGCAACTTCCTTGTTGAATTCGGGACCGCCCGGGAAGTTGTGGCTCTTCAGCACGCCGGGAGTGAGACCCTTTTCGATGAGCTTTTCAACTGCCACAGAAGTGATGTTCCAGAGAATATAGTCGGATGCAATACCGGAAGCTGCGCCGAATTTTGCTTCGATTCCTTCTACATCAAGCATTGCTTCTGCTGCGGGAGCGCAGTTATCGATGGCAAGAGTTGCAATTTCGTGCAGTTTCTTACCGGAGGGATGTACGGGATCTACTGCAGTTGCGTATTCCATACTGGTGAAAGCGATAACT
>JAFUKI010000163.1 GCA_017467815.1 Clostridia bacterium | reverse complement strand
GCACGAACGCCACCGGAAAACGCAGCCACATGATGATATCCGGAATGTGATATTTGCTGAGCAGATTACTGATAAAATTGCCGAACAGCAGAACAACGATCATCGCAATGATGAGAACGATAAATAACAGCGTGCTTACCAATGACCACAGCTTCCGCATCACAAATCCCCGTGCGGATTCTGCGTGATAGACCGTTTCAAGTCCCGTGCGGATCGCACCGGTGCCTTTTGAGGCACTCCATAAGGTTGTCACTGCTGATACGGACAGGAGCGATACATTGGGGGCTGACCGGATATTATCGAGAGCGGAGCCCAGTACGGAAGTCAGGCTGTCGGGAATTCTGAAACTGCTGAAAACACTCTGCACATCTGCAGGAATCAGAAGACCGATGACGGATACAAGCAGGGAGATGAACGGAACCATGGAGATGATTACAAAAAAGGACGCCTGCGCCGCGTAGACTGTGATTTTGTCTCCCGTGATCATGGAAGTGACCGGCTGTATACGCAGCAGGATCTTATCTATTACAGGATGGATAGATTACACAATATCACCTTTCGCCATTCCAATATGCTCATTCCACCTTCATATTGAGGATTACAAATATCAGTTCGGCAACTTCCCCGGGTGTTTTGCGGATATCATCCAGCAGCCATTTCCGGATCAGAAAGTAACTGCCTCCGCCGATAAAAGCTGCGGTCATCTGCAGTGTTTCATCATCCGCACCCTTCAGGGCACCGAGACTTCCTTTATCCTCTCGGAAATTCTGGTGAAGCTCGCTGATTGCAGTCGCAATCTCCACATCTACATTGGCATGGATGAGAAGACGTATCAGATCGGCGTGTTCATAAATATATTCGCATATTTTGCCGACGCAGGCTCTTACTTCATCCAGTGTACGCAGAGGATGATACATCTTTTTCATTTCCTTTATCAGCTCCATCGCGATATCGGAGAGAACATCCTGCGGGGTGTTGTAATATTTATAGAAGGTCGCACGGTTGATCTCCGCTTCCCGGCATAATTCCGTAATATTGATCTCACTTAGTTCTTTGGTCCTCAGCAGCCGAAGCAGACTCTCTCGCAGCATCCGTTTGGAAATGACGATTCGCTGATTCTCTTTCATAGCACACCTTTTCTTAAATTTTTCATGAATAAGTAAACAAAACGGTCGGTTTTGTTTATTACACATCGTTGTAAGAATGTTTGTATGTTGCAAAATCAACATATGTTTAGTATAATAAATTTGTCAGGAATTGTCAAGGACCTAATTGTAAATTTAAAAATACACAACAAGGAGCCATAATTTATGAAAAACGTAAGAGAAAACCTTAGTACCATCCTTCTCAGTCTGTTTGAACTGGTCGTCGGTATCCTGCTGCTCATCAGTCCTGTCGGTTTTACAACCGGAATTATTACCACAGCCGGCATCGTGCTGATGGTTGTCGGTGTGATCACCCTAATCCAGTATTTTCGCACACAGGCTGCAGAAGCTGCCGCCGGCCAACTGATGTTCAAAGCGCTTGTCTGCCTGCTTATCGGTGCATTCTGTGCCTTAAAGTCCGGCTGGATCATTGCGACTTTTCCGTTGATGACCATGCTGTATGGTATTATTATCCTGCTGACCGGTATTTTTAAAGTACAATGGGCAGTAGATATGCTTCGGCAGAAAAAGAAACGCTGGTGGATCGCAGCAATCGGAGCGGTTGTTTCCATTCTTTTTGCAGTGGTGATTTTCATGAATCCTTTCAGCTCCACTGCTATTCTCTGGATGTTTACCGGTATATCACTGATCGTGGAAGCTGTCATGGATATCGCTATTATGATCGCTTCCTTAATTA
This sequence comes from Clostridia bacterium, assembly GCA_017467815.1. Taxonomy (GTDB): domain Bacteria; phylum Bacillota; class Clostridia; order Oscillospirales; family CAG-272; genus UMGS1696. The sequence continues at coordinate 6,872 of JAFUKI010000163.1, read as the reverse complement.
TGAATAAAGGAGATACTGTATGAAAACCGAAACGAAAAAATACCTGAAGATCGGCATCGGCGTCCTTTTGCTGTATCTCTGTATTCATTACTGGGACAAGCTCGCCGGAATTGCTGCGCTTGTATTCTCCGCTGCATCTCCTCTGATCGTCGGCGGCGTGATTGCCTATCTGGTCAATATCATCATGAGCTGGTATGAGCGGCACTGGTTCCCGAAATCGCAGAAAAAAGTGATCATCAAATCCCGCCGAATCATCTGTCTTGTTTTTGCAATTCTATCCATGCTTGCTATCGTTGCACTGGTGGTTCTGCTGGTCATTCCGCAGCTGTGGGATGCCGTTGCGCTTCTGCTGAGTGAAGTTCCGACCTATCTGCAAAAAGTAGTGGAATGGGTGGAAACGCTGGAGATCCTGCCGGAAGACATTTTCGCCATGCTGGAAAACATCGACTGGAAATCGCAGGTATCGAAGATCATCAGCACGGTTACATCCGGTGTGGGTAATATTGTCGGTGTGGCAGTAAACGTCGTGGCTTCCGTATTTTCCACGGTATTCAACGCGTTGCTGGCGGTTATCTTCGCGCTGTACCTGCTGTTCGGCAAAGAACGACTCGGCAGACAGTGCAAAAAAGTCATGGCACGGTATATCAAGCCGGGTATTTACGAGAAGCTCCTTCATGTGCTGGATGTGATGAACGACTGCTTCCATAAATACATCGTAGGGCAGTGTACCGAAGCCATCATCCTCGGCGTACTTTGTACCATCGGTATGCTCATCTTCCGGTTCCCGTATGCAACCATGGTGGGCGCGCTGGTGGCGTTCACGGCACTCATTCCCGTTGCCGGTGCGTATATCGGCGCAGGCGTCGGTGCGTTTATGATCATGACAGTCGATCCGCTGAAAGCTGTGCTGTTCCTGGTGTATATCGTTATTCTCCAGCAGCTGGAGGGCAACATCATTTATCCCCGTGTGGTCGGCTCTTCCATTGGTCTTCCCGGCATCTGGGTATTGGCGGCGGTTACAGTCGGCGGCGGTGTCATGGGGATCGCCGGTATGCTGCTCGGCGTACCTCTTGCGGCGGTAGCATACAGACTGCTTCGTGAGGATGTAAACAGAGAGGATATTGGAAATATTACAGAAAAAATAAATAACAAGGGAGAAACCGAGTGGCAAAGTACATCCAACTGAATCCTGAAACGATAACAAAAATTCGTACCGTGGACGAGCGGCTGATGTCCTACAACATCGAAATGACCGAGGTCACCGGCGGTACGTTCTGGAAAGCCTACACCCCCGGACAGATTGCAGGGATGGAGGAATTCACATTCTCAGGCGATTTAAGTGACTTCACGGCAATGTCTGACCTGATGCAGTGATCACAGACGGTGTGATTTTCCACAATACGCTGGCATCATCGGATTACGGTTTTCTACAGCACGGCATGTTTACGCCGCGACTGAATTATTTTGCTGTATTGCTGTGAAACCGGCTTATGGGTACGACTGTATACGACTGCGGCGATCCCGGTGTTGAGGGGACGCACATCTACTGCCACTCCCGCAGAGACGGCAAAGACGAATGCACATCGCTAAAAAGTGTTTCGGAGGATCTAAGAAATAATCCTTCGCTTCTCTGCTTAATGTAACAGCTCCAAATCGGCTTGACGGCACGTTTTTTAATAAAAGGAGACTTGCACAGAAACGGCAGATGTGATATAATATTTTCATAACATCCTGTGTCTCCTTTTTAAGGAAGAGCAGGTTGCGGCAGACGTAAGAGACGGCATCAAGACTGATCACAGTCAACGAAGCATTGGATATGTGGTGCAGTCTGGAACGCGGGCGTCAGCAGAAATTGGGTATCACTTGTCAGCGGTCAATGGATCTGTATACAAGATTCTCTGTGGATCGTTTCGTATACGTACAGCACCTGGGGACGCTCCACAGGGCGATCAAGCGTATCGTCCGTGACTGCAACTACAAAGTCTCTTTGCAGGATCATGTCGAGTTATGGGTCGCCCACTCTTGTGATCCCCAGGGTGAAGACTCTGGACCGATAAGTTACAATGACCCAAGATCTCTGGTGATATTTTGAAAATTTAGACCCAATATACCAAATAAAAGGAGCTGATCTATTTGAAAGTTTGTATTATCCAGCCTGAATATTCGACCGATTACAGTCGTTCTGATGAATTGTTTGAGAAAGAACTTGCGCATTTAAGAGCGTGTGATGACACTATGGATATTATCGTCCTGCCGGAATCCTGCGATTGTCCTGCTCTTGCAAAAACAAAAGAGCAATCCGAAAACAGCTCGCAAAAATACAGAGATATACTCTTAGAGGAAGCTGCCAAGACTGCCAGACGCTGCAATGCAATGGTCTTCTTGAATGCCAGAAGCAATGGAGAGAACGGCCTGCGAAACACCACTTATGCCTTTAACAGAAACGGAGAAATTGCCGGAAAATATTATAAGCAGCATCTGGTTCCGAGCGAAGTTTCCGTAATGCAGCTTGACAGCGATTACACCTTTACATTTTCTGAACCCACTGTAATCGAAATGGAAGGGATCCGTTTTGGTTTCCTGGTTTGCTATGACTTTTATTTTTATGAATCCTTTGCCAATATCGCAAGACAAAATGTAGACGTTATTATCGGGTGTTCTCACCAGCGAAGCGATACACACAGCGCTCTGCAGATCATGTCGCAGTTTTTGGCATACAATACCAACGCTTATGTCCTGCGTTCTTCGGTATCAATGGACGTGAATTCCGATATAGGCGGAGCAAGTATGGTCGTGGCGCCGAACGGGGATGTGCTTTGCAATATGGGAAGCCGTATCGGTATGGAGACTGTTGATATTGATATATCCCAAAAGTATTATAAGCCTGCAGGTTTCGGAAATCCTCCTGCTGCCCACTATGAATATATTGAAAAAGGCAGACGACCCTGGAAATACCGTCCTGCCGGAAGTGCCATTGTAAAACCGGATGCCATTATGCCGTATCCCCGGGTCTGTGCACACAGAGGCTTTAATACCATCGCCCCTGAAAACAGCCTGCCCGCTTTGGGTGCCGCAGTAGCACTGGGGGCAGAAGAAATAGAATTTGATCTGTGGGAAACCGCGGATGGACAAATTGTTTCTGTTCACGATAAGACCTTGAACAGAGTAAGCAACGGGCAAGGCTATGTATATGAAAAAACATACGACGAACTTTGGGAGCTTGATTTCGGTGAAAAACACGGAGAGGCTTTCAAAGGCTTGAAAATTCTGACGTTTGAAAAAATACTGCAAAAGTTTTCCTGTCATGTTGTAATGAACATACATATTAAATCGAAAAACAATACAGACCCCCTGCCCGAAGACTATTTGAAAAAAATTGTTGCGCTCATAGACAAATATGACTGCCGGCAGTATGTATATTTCATGACGGGCAACGATGCCGTACTGGAGCAGCTGAAAACGATCGCACCGGATATTTGCCGTTGCTGCGGCGGTGGCAGTGCTCCCTGGGAAATTGTTGAAAGAGCCATAAAATATGACTGCAAAAAGGTTCAGCTGTTCAAACCGTATTTCAATCAGGCAATGATTGATAAGGCACATGAATACGGTATAAAATGCAATGTATTCTGGTCAGATGACCCGAAAGAAACCGAAGAATTTTTGAATATGGGCATTGATACCATTCTCACGAATGATTATAATCTAATATCGCAGTGTGTGGAAAGATAAAGACTGAACTCAGTTTGAACCGCAGCCAAACTCAATAACTGTTCTGCAGTGTTATATCTGAATTGTGTAGTTTCAATGCGCGTGATATAAAGGATAAACGAGAAAAATAAAGGGATCCTTTAGTTTTACTGCGGCATGCCATTATTGACTGTATCTCAGATCTACGGTATAATGAATACAGATCGAAGGCCTGCGATACTGCATCATAAAGGAGAAAAGCTGTATGAAACTTCTTATAGGCGAAAAAATAAGTTACTACAGAAAACGTAAGAACATGACACAGGAACAGCTTGCGAATCGGCTTGGTATCTCTGCACAGGCGGTTTCGGGGTGGGAGAGGGAAGTAGGGTATCCGGATATTACACTTCTCCCCGGTATCTCCCATGCGCTCGGTATTTCCATTGATGAACTGATGGGAAATAATGAAATTGGTGTTTCTGAAGATATCAGGGACTTTTACGAAAAATTCTGGAAACTTGACGGTTCCGGAAAACTTGAGCTTGCTTTGGAATATTACCGTAAATATCCTGACAAATACGAGATTGCTGATACGCTCATCGAGGTACTGGCTGATTGGGGATTTGCATATTATCCCGAGTATTTTTCATTGATGCGAGAAGCCTGTACCAGAATCATTGAAAACTGCACAGACAACACCATTCGATGCAATGCAGTGGTTGCAATGAGCAGATGGTCTGATGACAACGAGGCGGAACGCTGGCTGAATATGAATCCCAAACTCTACAGTCATATCCGCGGCGAGGTACTTGTGGAGCGACTGCTGAACAGGGGAAAATATGAAGAAATGCGGCAGCAGAAGTATAAAAATAATGTAAGTCTGATGCTTTATGTCGTATCGAAACAGGCTGATCACAGAGGTGATCCCGAAATTTCCATTGGACATTATGCCTATCTGCGAAAACTGATCCGGACCTTCGGAGAGAACGAAGAAATCCCCGACGGATGGTTGTGTAAATATGCTTTCATTACCATGCGGAACGCGGCGGGACTTTTCGGTGCAGATCGGATTGAGGAAGGTTTTGCGCTGTTCGAGGAAGCTATGAATGCATATAAAAAACACTTTGCTCTGCCGGATAATGTTCCTTTGTCACTGGGCGCACCAGCGTTTTTCGGAGATATTGCCGTGAAGAAATATACGGTTTTAGGACAATGTGACAGTTATACGGTCGAGTTGGAGGCATCCTCTTACTATATGCAGAATCCGCCTTTTCTGTACTATAATATTCTGACAAAAGACTCGGGGTGGGAATGGTTCGATTGTGTTCGGAATGATTCACGATTTGTGAAAGCCGTAGAGGACGCGAAGGAACTTTCGGATAAATGGCGAAAAAAACGAGAAGAGTAAATACCTCTTAGTTTTACTATATTTTCTCATATCAAAGCAGTAATATTCAGAATGATAAGTACCCTCTTTCCAAAAAAATCTCCCATCCCCTCTTGATTTTCTCCGAACAATGATTACAATAAATATATCCCATAAAAAGGAGACAGCATCGGATGAAGAATATTATACTGGTAGGGATGCCCGGTTCGGGGAAGAGTACACTGGGTATCATGCTTGCCAAAAAAATACACTACGGATATATCGACAGCGACAGCGTGATCGTGGCAAGGGAAGGGAAACTTCTGCCCCAGCTGATCGAGGAACTGGGTAACGAAGGGTTTCTGGATCTGGAAGCTTCGGTCAATGCCTCACTTGCGGTGAAACGCTGTGTCATTGCCACGGGCGGCAGTGCCATTTACAGAGGGGATGTCATTGAAAAAATGAAGGAAAACGGCATTGTCGTTTATCTGCAGATCCCCTATGAGGAAGTCGCTAGACGGCTCGGGAATCTGAAGAAACGGGGCGTTGTGCTGAAGGACGGCTGCACGCTGAGGGATCTGTACAATGAACGTGCCCCGCTGTATGAAAAACACGCGGACTATATCGTTCCGCTGAGCAGAGGCAGCGTGGAAGAAAGTGCAGAAAAGATCTGTCAGATCATCCGCCACGAGATTCAGGAAGACTGACATCAGGATAATAACAAACCAAAAGGGTACGTTCAGTGAGCGTATCCTTTTTTTGCCGTAATCCGAAGGGGTTTTTCATAAAATATTGTTTAAATAAATCCGTCGCTCTATATTTATTCATATATATGTGATATAATCAAATCAAACAGCAGAAAAACTGACCGTAATTCCCAAGGAGGATCAGCCATGTTCTACAAACTGATGTGTCAGCGAAGCTATCAAAGGTATAAGAAAAGCTATATCAATATACTATTGGTATTCATCTTATCCTTGTCCATGCTGAGTTTTGTCAATATTTTCTGTGACTCACTCTATAATTACAACGAAGAAGTTGTGGTACCCATTTTGATGGCTGATCACACTTGTGACATACGGATTAAATACATTAAAGAATCGGAAGTCGGGTTGTTTTATGGTGTTCCCAATGTAGAGATGGAATATCGGGATGGGAATCTGGATTTCTTTCTGATAGATACAGAAAAATTTGAAGAAACACTCCGCTATATTCAGATCGTGTTCGACGGTCACAAACGTTTTGCTGAGTATATCGAAACGCATGATAATTGGGACGAAGCGCCGTGGATATATGTTTATTATGGTGTGGATGTTCATGAAAACATAGAAACTACGAATACAAGAAGAATCACTACATATGTATTCCAGCTTCTGATGCTGCCGTTGGCTGTAACCGCTATGATAATGATTTACAATAATTATATCAAACAGCGAGCAGAGGATATCCGAACCTTGGTAGGTATAGGCATCAGTGAACAGCAGCTGAAAAAACTGTTTTTTATCGAATGTAATATACTGTATCTGATTTCCGCAGTGATCGGAGTGATTACGGGCGGACTGCTTGTATGGCTGAACTGTCTGGTTTGTGAATTTACCGATATGAGTCAAACCAATGCAGTATATCCGGTATTCCATGTGGACTTTCTCTCCCTGCTTGTTATTCTGCTGCTCGGTTATGCGGTGGTCAATATCACATTTCTAGCCGGATTGAAACGGATTCTGAAAATGGACGCCTCCTATACCTGCGCGGATACTGTAGTGGAATTCAAGCCTGATAAATCCAGATTTCTGTATTACCGGTCAAAGAGAAGCTTCAG
>JAFUKI010000001.1 GCA_017467815.1 Clostridia bacterium | reverse complement strand
GTTGCCCGTTCTTCCAGAAAGAAGATGCCCTTCGGTGTAGGTCAGATCGGTAAGTCCTTCCGTAACGAAATCACCCCTGGTAACTTTGTATTCCGTACCCGTGAATTCGAACAGATGGAACTGGAATTCTTCTGCAAGCCCGGTACCGATATGGATTGGTTCCAGTACTGGCGTAACTTCTGCGCAGAATGGCTGTACAACCTGGGTATGCAGAAGGAAAACCTCCGCCTGCGTGACCACTCTCCCGAAGAACTCTGCTTCTATTCCAAGGGTACAACGGATATCGAATTCCTGTTCCCGTTTGGATGGGGTGAACTGTGGGGTATCGCCGACAGAACCGATTACGACCTGACCCAGCACCAGAACACCAGCGGTGAGTCCATGGAATATTTCGATCCCGAAACCAACGAAAAATATATTCCTTACGTTGTTGAACCTTCCTTGGGTGCTGACCGTGTAACTCTCGCGTTCCTGGTTGACGCATACGATGAAGAAATCGTGGATCCCGAAAAGAACGATGTACGTGTGGTTCTCCACCTGCATCCTGCTCTGGCTCCTGTAAAGGCTGCTGTCCTGCCCCTGTCCAAGAAGCTGGCTGACGAAGCGGACGAAATCTACGTCGAACTCGCCAAGAAGTTCAACGTGGAATACGACGAAGCCGGTTCCATCGGTAAGCGTTACCGCAGACAGGACGAAATCGGTACACCTTTCTGCATTACCTATGACTTTGAATCCAAGGAAGACGGCTGTGTAACTGTTCGTGAAAGAGACTCCATGGGACAGGTTCGTATGCCCATTTCCGAGGTTGCTGCTTATATCGAAAAGCATCTGGAATTCTGATCTTATCAATATCTGATTTTACCTGTAGAAAAGAGGGGGAGCATATGAAGTTCACCGTTCATACTTCCCGTTCTGAAGCTGTATGTTCGACTTCAGGTGGGAAAATGATCTCCTATACACACGACAAAATCTCCTGTCTGCTGCCCGCCGACAGTGAAAAACTGCCGGTATGTTTTCAGACTGTCTCCGGACAGAAAAACAATGCGGACGGGAAAGAATGGCGTGTGATATCCGAAAGCGACTTTGCGTCCGGGTTTGTTTTTACGCCTGTTCTGCAGATGCCGGAAAAAGTCACCTTGACGCTGGAGGACAATACGGATACACATAAGGTGTCCCCCTGCCTGTTTCAGCTGACCCATACATACACCGTTAGTGACAGCGGTTTTGCCGCAAAGTACACCCTGTACAACCGGGACAAATCCCCCGCTGCATACCGTCTGGATTCCGAACCCGTATTCTGCCTGCCGCTGCCGGAAGGAACAACTGCCAACGAGTACCGGCTGGAGATTTCCGCAGTGGATGCTGTATTGACTGCCGAAAACGATTGAGAGAACAAGATCAATGATTTTCTGCGCCTGGACGGTTCCAAGGACAATATCATTAGCCTGGCTGATATTGTATCGGATATGACCACACTGGCAGTGGACGAGCATCAGGAAAAGCAGATCCGGCTGGTTTCCGAGAAAACGGGAAAGGGTCTGCAGATCGAACTGGTCGGTTTTCGTTCTCTTACGGTACAGCTGTACAAAAATCCGAATGCATCCCATATGTATCTGAGGATTCTGAATTATGTACCGGACGAATATGCGGAACCCAAGACCGCAGCCGCACATATTTCCGAACCGAGTGTACCTGCCGGCGGAGACTGCACCGTTGGTTATGTGGTCACAATTCTCTGAAAAATAACGAGGTTTCTATGAATGTTTGCAACCCGGCAGAAGTCCGTGCCCTGCTGGAACGGTATCAACTGGCGCCGAAAAAGGGATTCGGTCAGAACTTCCTGATCAATCCGGGCGTTCCCCAGCGTATTGCCGAATGTTCACGCGGTCTGGCGCCGATGGATAGACCTGCCGGTGTGCTGGAAATCGGACCGGGCGTCGGTGCGCTGACACAGTATTTGTCGGAGTATTACGACAAGGTAACGGCAATCGAGATTGACAGAGGACTGATTCCCCTGCTGGGAGAGGTTTTTGCCGATCACGATAATATCACAGTTGTCAATGCGGATTTCATGGAGATTGATCTGTCCGCCTTCATCGAGGAGCATTTCGGTGATATTCTGGTAGAAGGCGGAACGGTAAGCATCTGCGCCAATCTTCCGTATTATATCACAACCCCCGTGCTGATGCGGATTCTGGAAAACTGGTCCCCCGAAAAACCCGTCCCCCTGGCGGGAATCACGGTTATGGTACAGCTTGAAGTGGCAAGACGGATCTGTGCCGGTGCCGAAGATGGGGATTACGGCGCATTGAGTGCAGCAGTAGGTCTGAAAGCAGAAGCCGTGAAAATGTTCGATGTGTCCGCCGGTAATTTCTATCCTGTACCGAAAGTGGCGTCATCCGTATGCGGTATTGTTCCCCACGGAGGAATCCGCCAGATTTACAACCGTGTTCCCGAGAATGACGGAGCCGCCGCAAAATTTGCACAGGCGGTATCGGACACCATCGGCATGGCATTCGGACAAAGAAGAAAGACACTGGTGAACGGACTTTCCGGCAGATATGCCAAGGATGTTACGACAGCAGCTCTTGAAAAAATGGGTCTGCGTACGGACATCCGCGGTGAAAAACTCTCTCCTGCGGAATTCTGCAAACTGACCGCCATATTGCAGGGAATCGAATAAACCAAACAATAAAACCGCTGTATCAGAATTGTTTCCGGTACAGCGGTATTTTTTTGTTGTGATTTATTCAGCGGTTTCGGTGGTTTCAGCGGCAGATTCCAGTTTATCAAGAGCATCGTAGAATTTTGCCAGAGTACTTATACAATAAGAACGCTGTGTGCGCATCGCAGAAGCGTGGTGCTGAGCACCGTATAAGATTGAATCTGTCGGCATATACAGAATTCCGCAGAAACCGTCCATAAAGCCAAAGTAGTTGTTGCAGGGGTCGTAGGTAACCGTATCAAAAATCAGCTCAAGCATAGCACGGGTCTCCAGGTCAGCGGAATATCTGGTTTTCAGCAGCTTGTTGTAGTACGTGTCCACAACCTCATTACCGCTTTCCCAGGACAGCAGTTCCAGAACCGCACCGACCATTTCGGGATCTTTGATACAGCCGGAAATGGTCATAAGACCGTTGCAGTTCAGACTGCGGTAATTTTCCTGTTCTTCATCATACTTCGGGAAGGGAATGACACCGGAATCAAAACCCATTATGGAGACCACGTTTTCCATATAGGTTGTCTGGAAAGTCTGGAACAGGGTAGAGCCGTCAGAATACTTTGCGATGGGCTGCAATGTTTCAGGCTGTGTACTTACAGAACCGGGATTTTCATACAGCCGGTACAGTTTGTCCAGAACATCATAGGTTGTTTCATTGTTGATGATAAGCTCGTGTTTGTTGGTGTCAGGATTGAGCTCGGTCAACATAAGGTCGCAGCCCGTCAGAAATGCAAAACTCTCCACCAGTTCTGCGCCGAAGACATCGTCCTCGGAAAGGTAGGAACCGTCGCCGTTTACATCGTTTCGTACATCAATGCACATCTGTATCATCTTATCCAGTGTCCATGTACCTTCGTTGACCAGCTTATAGGGATCTTCAAGGTTGTTGTCCTCGACCATATTGCGGTTGAAGAAAATACAGGCAGGGTCGGTGATTACCAGATCCGATACAATGTAATGGATCTGATCACCCATACGCAGTGCTTCGATCTGCTCACCGTTGTACCACGGATTGGAGAAGTCCACGTAGGGAAGATCGGTGGAGTCGTACAAGTAGCCGTTTGTTACCAGATCGGCAACATGGGAGATTCTGTGCAGGAAAAGCAGCTGATATACATCATCGCTTGCTTTGAACAGATTGGTGTACTCTTCATAGGTGACATCATAATCTTCATTGTAACTGATCTTTACATCCAGTTCTTTTTCGACTTTCTTTTCTCTGCGGTAAACAGAGTCATTCATATTGTCACCGGTGAGCTCATCAGCAAAGTACTGATCCGGCCATGCGGCAGACCCGAAGAAGCCTGCCCGGAAAGAAGCGCCGTCAAATGTGGTGCCTTCCGGAACGGTATGGGGAGTACGGGTTTCTGAGGGTTCGGTTTCAACAGCTGCGGGATCCGTTGTGTCAGTCGGTACATTATCGGAATTTCCGCAGGCGGCAAGCTGCGTCAACAAGGCAGCAAGCAACAGAAAGACTGTGATTTTTTTCATTTTAAGAATCCTCCTATCGAATTCAATCATACATTACTGCTACTATTCTACAACATTTTACACATGAATTCAATACACAATATCACTAATAATTTGCACAAAACGTGAGTTTGCTATTGTATTTCAGCATTGTTTTGTGTATAATATATTTGTGAAATCATTCCACAACCGACAGGAAAAAAGGAGAACAGGGATGTATACAAACACAGCATACTTAGGGAAAAAAGATGAAGACATTATAGATCAAAGCAAATCTTTGATCGTTACAGCAGCAGGATATTATAAAGTATGTGTTTCACCCATGATACATACAGAACGTCCGGAAGGGCGTAAAGATTATCAGCTGTACTATGTTGCTGCGGGAAAAGTGCATTTGTATCTGCACGGAACGGAAGAACGGATTATTGAAAAAGGAAATATGATTCTCTTTTATCCGGGAGAACCGCAGAAGTACTTTTTGTATCTGGAAGACAAGCCGGAAACATACTGGTGTCATTTTACCGGAAAAGATGTTGAAAAAATACTGCTGCATTATGAGATGCCGAGAGAGCAGAGTGTGTTCTATGTGGGTACCTCGCCGGATTATCAATGGGTATTTCGGCAGATGATTCAGGAACTGCAGCTGCAGCGTACCAATTTTGAAGATATGCTCAGTTTGAATCTTCAGCACATACTTCTGATCATAAACCGATTCATTCATGAGAAGGTAGATTTTCGCAGGACAATGTTTGATGAGGTTGAAAAAGCCAAGCATTACTTTAACGAGCACTACAGAGAACCTATTGTAGTGGAAGAATATGCCAAAAAATACGGGATGACAGCCAACTGGTTTTCCCAGAATTTTCGCAGAATCACCAAAGTTACGCCAATGCAATATATTATTTCCCTGCGGATAAACCATGCAGTGGATTTGATTGATACGACGGAATATCCGATCGGACAGATTGCGGCTGCTGTCGGATATGAAAATACCATGTATTTCAGCCGTCTGTTCAAGAAGCATACCGGTATGACGCCAACGGAGTATAAGAAAAGGGACAAAACGAAAGAGAAAGAAAATAAAAAACAGTCATAAAAAAAGCAGCACGCCCATTTTCATGGACGTGCTGTTTCTGTAATATAACGAATTACTTGTACAGTTCAGTGAATCTGGTAAGTCTTTCGTACTTAGCCTTTGCGTTTGCTTCAGCCTGTGCGAAGAGCTGTTCTGCTCTTTCGGGATTGGTCTGAGCAAGGCGGCTGTAACGGTTTTCGTTCTTGATGAATTCCTGATAGTTGCCGGTGGGTTCCTTGCTGTCCAGAGAGAAGGGATTCTTGCCTTCTGCCTTGAGAGCAGGGTTGTAACGGAACATCTGCCAGTAACCGCATTCTACAGCCTTCTTCATTTCCAGCTGGCAGTTCTGCATGGTGCCCTTGATACCGTGCATTTCACAGGGAGCGTAACCGATGATGATGGAAGGACCGTTATAAGCTTCAGCTTCAGTCAGAGCCTTGAGCAGTTGGTTCATGTCAGCACCCATAGCAACCTGTGCTACGTATACATAACCGTAGGACATAGCAATTTCAGCGAGGTTCTTCTTGCCGATTGCCTTACCTGCAGCAGCGAACTGTGCAACCTGACCGATGTTGGAAGCCTTGGAAGCCTGACCACCGGTGTTGGAGTAAACTTCGGTATCGAATACCATGATGTTTACGTCTTCGCCGGAAGCGATTACATGGTCCAGACCGCCGAAGCCGATATCGTATGCCCAGCCGTCACCACCGAAGATCCAAACGGACTTCTTAGCGAGGTAATCCTTTTCAGCCAGGATCTTGGGAGCAACGGGACAGCCTTCAGCAGCAGACTTTTCCAGTTCAACGATCAGAGCCTTGGCAGCAGCTTCGTTAGCCTTACCGTCGTTCTTGGTGTCCAGGAATGCCTGGGCAGCAGCCTTGAATTCATCGGAAGCCTTTTCGGAAGCCATCATTTCTTCAACATAACCGATGAGGCGGTTGCGGATAACCTTCTGACCGAGGTGGATACCCAGACCGTGTTCAGCGTTATCTTCGAACAGGGAGTTAGCCCATGCGGGACCGCGTCCGGTTTCGTTGTTTACAGTGTAGGGAGTTGCAGGAGCGGAACCACCCCAGATGGAGGAACAACCGGTAGCGTTGGAGATGTACATTCTTTCGCCGAACAGCTGAGTGATCAGACGAGCGTAAGAAGTTTCAGCACAACCTGCGCAGGAACCGGAGAACTCGAGCAGAGGCTGCTTGAACTGAGAGCCCTTAACAGTAGCGTTGATCAGTTCAGGCTTTTCGGAAACGTTTGCAACAGCGTAATCCCAGGGTTCAGCCTGATCCTGCTGAGTAGAAGCCAGAACCATCTGGATAGCCTTCTTGTCAGTGCCATCCTTTTCAGCCTTAGCGGTTACGGGACAAGCCTTAACACAGAGAGTACAGCCCATGCAGTCCAGAGGAGAAACAGCCATGGAGAACTTGTATGCGGTCTTAACAACCGGCTTAGCAGCAAACTTGGTTGCAGCAGGAGCCTTAGCAGCTTCTTCTTCGGTCATAGCGAAGGGACGGATAGCAGCGTGAGGGCATACAAATGCACAGTTGTTACACTGGATACAGTTTTCGGGAATCCATTCGGGAACGTATACGGCAACACCGCGCTTTTCGGAAGCGGTGGAACCCTGCGGGAAGGTACCGTCAACGTAGTCGGTGAATGCGGAAACGGGCAGGCTGTCACCGGCCATAGCATTGGTGGGAGTAACAACCTTGTTAACGAAAGCATCCAGATCAGCTCTCTTGGAAGCGAAAGCAGCCTTGGGAGCGTCAACGCCGGCGTTCTTCCAGCATTCGGGAACAGCGATTTCGGTGTAAGCATCAGCACCTGCATCAATAGCGGCATAGTTGAGGTC
>JAFUKI010000162.1 GCA_017467815.1 Clostridia bacterium | reverse complement strand
GTTACACAGCTCAGCAGACGCTTGACTATGTGCAGGCACTCTACGAAAAACGGCTCTGTACCTATCCCCGCACGGACAGTCGGTATCTGACGGAGGATATGACTGCCGTTCTGCCTGCACTGACTGAGATTTCTGCAAAGGTGATTGAATATGATCTCCCGACCGCTATCAACACCGGAAAAATCTGCAATAATGTAAAGGTTTCCGATCATCATGCCATTGTTCCCACGGTATCGGTCAAAAACGCCGATGTGTCCGTCCTTCCGAAAGGTGAACGTGAAGTCCTGCGTCTGATTGCCCGTCAGCTTCTCTGTGCGGTCAGTGAACCTTTCCGATATGCGGAAACAATCGTAACACTGGAATGTGGTGGTCATGAATTTACTGCCAAAGGAAAAAACATCCTTCATCGCGGATGGAAATCCTATCTTGAACAGGAATCCGGTGAAAAGATTCTGCCTGATTTCAATGAAGGAGATACTATTTCGGTAAAGGAAATTTGCATCAAAAACGGCAAAACCACACCTCCGAAACGCCATACCTAAGATACCGTTCTGTCTTCCATGGAAACTGCCTGACAAGACGATATGCCCGACGATGCAGAACGTAAAGGCATCGGAACCCCTGCCACCCGTGCGGCAATTCTCGAAAAGCTGATAGCCGAAGGATTTGTAGAGCGTAAGAAACACGGCAAAACCACAAATCTGATCCCCACCCATGCCGGAATCTCGCTGATTACTGTTCTCCCCGAACAGCTCCAGTCCCCGCTTCTGACTGCGGAATGGGAGTATCGTCTGAAACAGATTGAGTGCGGCGAAGTCTCCGCAGAGGATTTCATCGGAGATATTACCGAAATGATGAACGATCTGACGAAAACCTATCAGGTTATCAAAGGTGCGGAAGTCCTGTTCCCCTCCGGCAGAGAGGTCGTCGGTAAATGTCCCCGCTGCGGCGGCGATGTCACGGAATCCAAGAAAGGTTTCTTCTGTGAAAATACGGAGTGCCGGTTCGGTCTGTGGCGGGACAACAAGTATTTCGCTGCAAAGCACATTACGCTCACCAGAGATCATGTGACAAAGCTGCTTACTGACAAGCAGGTGTACATGACCGGACTGTACTCGCAGAAGAACGGAAAAAACTATGATGCATGGGTGATTCTGGACGACAACGGTGAATTCGTCCGCTTCCGTCTGGAATTTGACCGTGATATGAAACGATGAAGCTGTCGAAGTACGAAGAAGAAACCGTAGTGCTGTACAACGAAGCGGAAGCCACAGCAAGCGTATATACCCATGACCCGAAGCTGAAAGAAAAACTGAAAAGGTTGTCAGAGAAATATCCGGAAAAAATCATATTCAACACAGAAAACAGCAGCGGTGGCGTGACTTACACTGTCCCGAAAAAGTGTGTGCTTATCAAGGAACCGTACAGCGAAGAGCTGCGGAAAGCTGCCAGTGAACGTGCAAAGACAGCAGGATGCCGCCCGCCGAAACGGGAGAAGGCAGCCGAAAACTGAATATACGAAATGCGTCTCTGCAGGGGTTTGTTATGCCTGTGCAGGGACGTATTTTTTTGTTTTCATCATAAATTTCAAGAAAAGGAGCGTGTTTTATGCCGCAAAAAGCCCCCAATGAAACCGAAAACGAACATATCCGTTCTGAACCTGATACGATCCCCGACACCACAATTCACCCGAAAGCCTTGCAGTATTACGGCTTCACCGACGCCGATATGCTGCCGATTACAAAAAATCGTGCGCTGGAACTGCTGGAGCGTGATTTGACGGTGTACATGATCTATCCCCTAAATACCGAAAAAATTGCGAGGGCTGCGGAGGATTTACTCCGGCATGACGGTCTGTTTGGGGTTACAAAAACAGAATGGGAAGCTGTCAAAAACAATATCCCGCCCTATGATGCGGAACAGACCTTCCGGAATAATCCGAAAGATGCTTACGCCATCTATCAGCTTACCGATACGCCGGACACGATTCCTCTCCGTTTCATGGGTATGGACTGGCTGGAACAGAAAGATATTCCGGTGGAAAAGTCCAACTATACTGCACTATATACCGGTGATCTGTCACCACAGCCGATAACAATGGGAACCTTGGAACAAGTCTACGAAGATTTCAACCTACATCGTCCTGCGGATTTCACCGGACACAGCTTATCTGTCAGTGATGTAGTGGCTTTGAAGCAGAACGGACAGATTTCCTACCACTACTGCGATCACATTGGTTTCAAAGAGCTGCCGGATTTCGGAAAGGAAAGTCCGCTGAAAAACGCGGAAATGCTGTTGGAGGATGACTATTCCATGATCGACGGACGGATCAACAACGGCAAGTCGGCACTGGCAGAGGAAAAGAAACCATCTGTATTGGAAAAGCTGAAAACGCCGCTGGAACCGCCGAAAGTTCCGAAAACACCCAGTAAATCAAAAGATATGGAACTCTGAACAAAGGAGGACTTGGATGCCCGAAACCAAATACGAATATTACGCTGCCCTCGCTGAGCGAACTGCCCGACAGCTCACCGAAACTCTCGATAACTGGACTACCTTTCTCGATACCACCGCCCGACTGTACAAATACCCCTACCACGAACAACTCATGATCTACGCACAGCGTCCCGATGCTACTGCCTGCGCGGATTACGATACATGGAGTAAAACCATGCGCCGATACATCCGACGCGGCACAAAAGGGATTGCCCTGATCGACAATGATTCCGATGCACCGAAACTGAAATATGTCTATGACCTTGCCGACACTGGAACCCGTCAGAATTCCCGCCCGGTGAACCTGTGGCAGATGGAACAGGAACACATGGATTCGGTGTTCTATACGCTTGACCAGAATTATGGTGTGACGGATATATCTCTCCATAATGTTTTTGAAGAAATTGCCGCCAATCTTGCTGACGAATTTTGGGATAACCATCGTCGGGACATCATCAGCATCGTTGACGATTCCTTTCTGGAAGAGTATACTGATGATACGATAGGCGTGAGGTTCCGGGAAGCAGTCACAGTCAGCACGGCATACACCCTTATGGTACGGTGTGGGATGGAAAATCCCTTCACCCACGAAGATTTCCTGCCGGTGTTTGAATTCAATACGCCCGACACCATCGCTGCCCTCGGTACTGCTGTCAGTGAAATCAGCGAACAGATCCTACGGGACATTGAAATCACAATAAAAATTTATGAAAAAGAAAGGACACAGGAACATGAAGAACGAACTGACTTACACGAAGGTGGGAGAATACGAATTTCCGAACCTGACCTTACAGAATCCTCAGCAGCAGACCTTGGGCAAGTACGGGAGGATGCGCCGGGAATATCTGCAGAACCACCGTCCGATCCTGTACAACCGGCTGATTCTGTCGGAGAAGCTGCACTCACATCTGACAGAGATCGAGGAAACAGCGAACCGGAGACTGGAACAGATGATGGACGAGATGGCGAAAGCAAACGGAATGACGGAAGAAATGAAGTCGGAGAACCCGATGCTGTGGGTACAGACGATGAACAATCTGAAATCACAGGCGGAAGAAGCGATCCTGACCGAACTGATTTACAGCTAAACGAACCCATACCCTTCAGTAGAGGGAATCAGCTCAGCTTGTTTGACCTGATTCCCTCCGAAGCGAAACATATTGAATCCATCGACAAAGCGGAGAGCGAACTCAAAACACCCTTCGCTTTTTCCTTTTCCCAGGAAGAAATCGACACAGTTCTGCGGTTCGGCAGTAATACAGACGATCACCGGAAACGCATTGTGGCGGAATTCATGAAGCAGAAATCCCTTGACGAAAATGCAGATTTTCTGAAGCAGATGTACCACGGCGGCAATGGTTTTATTATTGAGAACCGAAATATCTGTGCATGGTATGCCGATGTTGGTATTCATCTTGTTCAGGGACGGGCGGCGAAGTAT
>JAFUKI010000161.1 GCA_017467815.1 Clostridia bacterium | reverse complement strand
CAAAATCCACTGATATCAGTGAGTTTATCAGAGCATTCTCTCTGGACTGTGGCAGAATATATTTCTCAGTTGATCAGATAGAAGCGATCATTGATCTGCTGGCTGAAAATAACTATACCCATCTGGCGTTGGCTTTCGGCAACAGTGGCTTCCGTTTTCTGCTGGATGATATGTCCGTTGACAGCTATTCAAGCGATGACGTGAAGAACGCTATTCTGGCGGGCAATACCTATTATGTAGCCAATGACGGTCATAACGGCAGTTCTGCGGCTAACACCTGCTTGACTGAGGCGGATATGGATACCATCATCTCTTACGCAGACAGTAAGGGCATTTCCATTGTTCCCGTACTGAACTCTCCCGGACACATGAACACTATTGTATATGCAATGGGAGAGCTGGGCATTTCCAATGCAGGTTATCCGGTTACCAGCAGCTATAACTCCGAAAGTACGATTAACATTAATGATTCTACTGTTACGGATTTTGTAAGTAAACTGATTCAGAAATACATCACTTATTTCGACAATAAGGGCTGTACCATGTTCAACATGGGCGCTGATGAGTTTGCCAATGACCCCACTGATGATTCTCAGCTTGGCTTTAACACTTCCATGAAGAATGCCTTCATTAGCTACGTCAATAGCGTAGCCACCATGGTCAGCGATGCGGGTATGACCCCCATGATGTTCAACGACGGCTATGCTTGGTCTGATGCAAACTTCAACAAAGATATCGTTATCTGCTACTGGACCACTGGCGCTGTTTCTGCTGCCGCGATTGCCAATGCTGGTCACAAGGTTATCAATACCAACCAAAATTGGTATTATGTTCTGGGCGAGCCTTTCGGAACCGCATCCAACAGCTGGTGCAGCTACGCGAAGGCTCTTAATGGAGTCACTACTGTTCCTGTCACCTCCATGGTTGATGGTAGCAGTGTTACACCGATTGGCTCCATGATGTGCTTCTGGTGTGACTATACAGATCAAGTATATACGACACTCGATACTGAGACAGCAGCCAGAGTGACCACCATGACGGAATATGAAAAGGTTTCTACCCTCATCAGTACCCTATCTGCAAACAATCCGACCTACTTCAGTGCTGCTTCTGAAGATACTGAGGAGTCGGAACCAGAGGCTGAAATCCGTAACATCACTGTGGCTGTGAATAATAACGAAACCAATACCATCAGCGGCAGCGTGTATACGGAATACGAGATTGCGGACTCCTCAAAGGTAACTGTCGTCCTTAATCCGACGGATGCTGTGAATACAACTACCGTGTCTACCACCAAGGCAACGGAACTGGAAGATGGCGCTACTTATATTATCCGCGTTTTTGATACTATCTACGCCCTTTCTTCCAATTCCGGCAGTGGTGCTTGGGGTACACAAACTCTGGCATTTGAGGCCAATTATCTGACTGCCGATACCGACAATCTTTGGACACTGGAAGCTTCCGGCTCTGGCTATAAGCTGAAGAATGCCGCGGGCTACCTGAATCTGGGTAGCGAAAACAATACCGCATATCTGAATTCTACCGGTGAAGTCTTTACTATTACCAACACAAGTACCGGTTGGACGATCGTCAACCCAAGCGGAAAATATATCAATGCTCTGGGTGGTCTGACCAGTTATTATTCCGCAGGCGGTTGGAGCGGCGATGGCACCCGCTTTGATCTTTATAAAGTAACGACTGAAAGCGTAGCATCTACCGAGGTTACATTTACCGGTGTAGCTGTCGGTACTACCATTGTCACCGTTGGCCATGTCACCTACAATGTCACTGTTACCGAAGAAGATATTTCCGATGTTTCTCTGACCTACCATCCTTGGATTTCCACTTACAATGTATATCCCGAAGGAAGTAATGGTGGTGATGATCCTGGCGTAGCACGGAATGTTTCCATTGCTGCTACTGCAACGGACGTTTACAGCGAACAGGGCGCTGCGATTTCCTCTCTGGTAGATGCAACCGGCGACTGGCAATGGGAAGAAGACGCCCAGACTGTTTACTGGAAAGCAACGATTCTTGCCGAAGGCTCTCATCAGGATGCTACCACTGACCGCTCCATGAGTGGTACTGACTTTACCTACATTCGTTACTGGGGCGGCGTGTGGTCCTATTCTTCTGACCAGGTAACCTGGACGGAGATCAAGGACACTGACGAAGTATGTGCTTACTATCTGCAGAAAACCGAAGTCACTACAGAAGTTACCACCTATGTTAAAGACTGGGCGTTTACGAATGATAACGCAGATGGTAAGGATGAAAACAGATATCAGAAAGCTTTGTCCTTAGCGGTCGTTTACCCCGGCGGTACCATGAACCCCACAGAGGAAAATATCTATGGGCAGTCCACTTTGATCTACTGGGACAATCTGGCAGATCTTGGCTTTATCCGTGTCGGCGTCAATGAGCTTTATCAGGTTGAAAAAATCACTTACACCTTTGGTGAGCGCGCAAGCACGTCTAACGGTGTAAACTGGACAGCTGATGAAACCATCGACTGGGAAAAGGTTACCATCACCGATGACAGCGGTACGTCCACCACTTGGTACGATGAAACGGTTTGCTGGGATGAATCCTACGGCACCGAACCGGTGGTCAACGGCGCGGACTTGGCTGATGAAATTTATGCTGGTAGAGCAACGTCAGGTACTACATATTACGATGGTACATGGGGCGCAAACGATGCGGTTCTGATTCTGATCTATCTGAAGCCCGTTGAGACCGAAGATTCCCTGACCGTCATCTACTATGATGAAAAATTCGGTGATGTCCTGCATACCTACTACATTAATGTGGAAAGCGGTCATAATTTCAATGATAACATCATTAAACTTACAAGTGGTAATACAGAGGATCCCGGTTACTTTGTAGATAGTGATGGGAATACGACTACACGAATTAACGTTGATGGATACGGAATTCTCAACAGCAATGAACCTCCTGTCACTCAGATTTTCCAGGTTGATCTGACCCAGGTACCTGACGCAATCGGCAAGTACAACAGTAAGCTTTATGAGTATACCGGTTCTGTGATTTCTGAAGATGGCAAGACTCTGTATCTGTACTATAATATCGATACCGATGTTCTTTCACCTAACTTTGTTGTGGACTTCGGACTTCCGATCACCTTTAGTTTGAATCAAGTAACGAATACCCCTGACTTAGTAGAAGAAATTACCGCTTCTGCACGTTATGGTACCGTTGTCTATAATGCCACCACAAAAACCTTCAACTATACGCCTAATACTATCCTTTTGGGCATTGATATTATATCTATTAACATCCGATTTGATGGTGTTTCTTCTACAACAATCACCAATGTCGGTGTAACCCCGGCAACTACTGTCTATTATGAGGAAGGTTTCCTTAACTACGATAGCAACTGGACGGCGGTTGGCAGCGCTCTGAACCCCTATCAGGCTACTGTGGAAATCGGTATGGCTGGCACCAAAAATTACGGCTACGATGCAGTCTACGCAGATGATGGAGCTGTATCTTCCAACGGCACATACATCGAATCCAACAATGGTGGTCTGGCAAGCTTTACTTTCACCGGTACTGGCTTTGAATTGTATGCAAACAGCAACGGTTCCAGCGGTTATGTTACCGTATACAGTAAGGGTGAACTTTCCAAATTGTACATGATTAACACAGTGCTGAGCGGAAGTACTACTGAAAGCGATGTCACCAACAACCAGCAAGATGCTGCTAATGCAAATGCTACCTATTATAGTTTGCCCATCATCTCTGAAACTACTCTACCCTATGGCACCTATACAGTCCAGATCAAGCAGACCAATGGTGAGGCTCCCATCTATATCGACGGCGTCCGTATCATCAACACTATCGATGAAAGTTCGCTCACCGACAACACCAAGAGTATTTATTATGTTGACTTGGAAGATAACCCCGATTTCTACGAACTACGTGACTGTGTTCTGAATGGAATTAATGTCGAAAGTCTTACCCAAAGTGAATACATCAAGGATACTAATAATGACCGCGACAGCCGAGTTGCTGCAGTAAAAGATATGGCAGGTCAGGTCTACAATTCTTTAGCTGATGAAGACGGCAATGTTACTGCTGAGGCATTGTACTTAAATTCCGACAAAAATGCCCTAACAACGGAACAGCTGCAGGATCTTCTGGATAACGGTCCCAAGAACGAGTTATACATGTATCCCGGTCAGACCCTTGCATTTAGTGTTACAACCGACCGTGTAATGCAGCTTGGTCTGAAGTCTCCCACAGGTTCTGCAGAATTTACTCTGACAGTTAATGACACAACGCTTGACTTGAACAGCCTGTCCACAACCGTGGATATGTTCTACAAGATCGCAGATAAGGGCGGTACCAAGCATAATGTAAGCATCACAGTTACTGAGGGGCTCCTCTCCGTAACAAAACTGAAGATCTGTGACGATCCCAACTTCACCTTCAATGCTCTGACCGAAACAGATATCACAAACGTTCTGCTGAATCTCTATGGTTTCGAGGATGAAATTATTACCGATGAAGAAACTCCCGAAGAACCTGCAGTAACTTATGCAGATGCATATCTTAACATCGGTATTACGGATATCTCCGGCGGAGATCTGGGAACTGTGACTCTCACCGCGAATGGCGCAGAAGGCACAAACCATACCTTTACTTCTGATGAAATTCTGGAAGCGATAAAGGCAGGACTGAACAAGAATTATATTCCTGTCGGCGATTCCGCAATTTCCAACATGGAAGTTAAATATGGCGAAACCGGCGAAATTGAAGTTCAGGAATATCTGGACATTATTCCGGTATATGGTTTCGAAATTGACTTCGATAAGTGGCAGGATCACTGGGCAGAAAAGGAACGCTGGAACTATACCATCACTGCCAAAGCAGGGGAAGGTGGTTCTATTTCCAGTGAAGGCGACAAGGGTGTGAAGTTCAACGAAACCAGCACTTATACCTTTATACCTGATGAAGGCTACGAAGTATGCTCCGTTGTTATAGACGGAAAAGATATGGGTGCGATTTCCAGATACACCTTCAGAAACATCCGTGAAGATCATACGATTTCCGTTGAATTCTGCGAAGAAGGTACTCATGAACATTCCAAGCATTCTGAAAATGAACGTCCTGACAATAATGACAGAGATGACCGGAACGATCAGAATAACAAAAACGATTGGAATAACCGGAATGATCGGAATGACAAAAACGACCGGAATGATAGGAACAATAGCAGCAAAAACAACAATAAGACTCAAAGTGCAGGATGGTTTAACGGGTTGATCAGAAATCGTGGCAAGCGCTAATGACCGATTATCATTCAAAAACTTAAACCAAAGAGAAATTCAAATGCATAACACAGATATCTCAAAAGAGATTCCGTGAATACCATTTTTGCAACATCCTGTATTTACGATTTGCCTAACAGAAAAGACCGTCGACTCTGATCGACGGTCTTTTTACATGATTTTATTCTGAATATTGTTATCTTCTTTATCTTACTCTATATTCCAATAACAGAACACAAAAAAGACAAATGCCTAACCAAAAAACAGATCCCCGATAATCAGTTTCCACACAGATTATCTGGGATTTACCATATATTTGACACAACTATACCCATCATGATATAATAAAACCAGAATTGTAAATAATCCTATTTTTACGGTACTTATTCCGTGACAGTATCCAATACCATATGATACAATAAAACCATACAAACTTCCACCTAAAAGGAGAAAAAATGCAGTACGATAAAAATCTGATCGACATAACCGACAAAATCACTTCGTCCCCCACCATGTGTTCCCTGATCTGCCTGAAAGCCAACGGATTGTCCATGACTCTGAACAATATCCGATGCTATCTGAGCGGATTGTTTTTGCTTTGCCTGAGCAGAGAAGATACAATCACTGTACACAGCGGACACTATGAAGCCCAAAACCTGCAGTTTCTCCCCTATTTCTATAATGTAAATCTGAACCATAATGTTATAGGAATGCCGATGTACGAAGAAATGCGTGCAAAATACGGCTATCCCGATTTCCACCTTTTTCTGACAAGGGACAAAGACTACAACGGTATTCTCCAACTGTCGGAGAATCAGTACGAATTACTCCGCGAGTGCTTTACCCGGGCAGAAAAACACATCGGCGGTCACCGGACAGATCCTATGTGGTCCTGTAATACACGATCCGATATTATCTTCATCATGCGGATCGCTGAAGGAGCCTATGCTGCATACGGTGAACCCAAAGGAAACGAGATTCTCAGCTATATCCGCGACAATCTTGCCGGAGAGCTGAATCTGACAACCCTCTCGAAGAAGTTTCATACAAATCGTACTACTCTTACGGATACGATCAAGAAACTGACAGGAATGACACCTTCCCGATACATTCTGGAAGAACGTCTCCAGCAAAGCCGTACCGATCTTCTGTTCACCTATATCCCCATCACAGAAGTCGCAGAGAAATTCGGTTTTACCGATGGCAACTACTATATCCGCGCATTCCGTAAGCGTTTTGGAAAATCGCCTCTGCAGTATCGAAAAGAAGGTTTTAATGAACGGAAAAGCAATGAGAAGAAATATCATGAACTGGAAGAAAACATACGGATATTTGAGCGTGATATACGACAGGGACATGGCTCAGCCGTAATACTTCTTAGAAAACAGAACGACAAATCCCCCTTCCGCAGTTCGGTAAAAGAATTTGCAATGGAAAAACACGATGCCGGTTTGTTTGCTCACTATAAGAAAACACTGATCGAAAGTTTTCCGGACAACGGTGCTTTTGCCGAAGAGATTGCTGAGGAACTGCTGCAGGAACTGAAAGAGGGGAAAAAACTATACGGAATCCCCCTTCTTAAGGAGTTGGGTTATGAAAAGGAAGCGGCAGAACTTCTAAAGCAGCATTACATATCTCCCTACACGAAATATGTGGAATCCTTCACCGGCGCGGAGAGGGAAGAAGACAGTGAAATCCAGGAAATCATCGCACATTCCTATGAAGATGCCGCTGCCGCTGTCGGGCAATATATGAAAGCAGATGACGAATCGGTACAAAAAGAAATAGCGGAATGCGCTCTGAAAGAAAAGGATGAAAAACGTCGGGAGTATCTGTTGTCGTATCTTTCCTGGGATCGAATTTTTCCTACTCCGGAATTTCCCCTCGATCCAGAGCCCTTGATCAAATCTGCGGAACGGGTTACAGATAAAAACAATTCTGTTCCTGTCACAAGTGAAATGATGACATTTCAGGTTCTGATGAAGATGAAACACCCGGCTGTCAGAGCATTCGGCGAAAGATTGATGGACTTTTGTCGGGAATATCCGGATAGTGACAATGTCGATTATCTGCTGGAGCTTGCTGTCCGGATGTGTTATAATGCCAATTATAAGCCGGAAGATAAAGAGGATTTGGCACAATTACTGCTTGAGGATAACGAAGAACGTTTTCAAATTATCGCAGATATCTTTATCGACCTGATAAAAAAGAAAACGTCGGAACTTCCCCTTGAATTGATTCCCTACGTTTTTCATAATGCCAACGCTGCTCACCTGCGTCCTGATCTGATCAAAGCTCTGCAGGAAAATGACTCTGTTCCGGATGCAATACTGGAAGAATGTCTCTACGATGCCTATCCATCCATACGTGAAGCAGCAGAAAGTCTCATAACGGAAAAACGTCGGAAACAACGCAGGAAGCTGTTCATCATCGACGATTTCGCCGATCCGGAAATGGACGGGATTTACAGAATTCTGAATCAGAAAGAAAAACCATACCTGTTTCTGAACGGACAGCCTTTCTGCAACAATATTCTCGATCCCGGATATTACCGTAAGGTGTGGCTGGAACAGTGCAGAAGTATTTCCGTACAGCATGGGACGGACATCGTGTTCTGCGGCTCACTGGCTCCGGAAGCGATCAAAAATCCGGAAAATACCGGTTTCTCAGAAATTCACTGGCTTACAATAGTCAGCAGTGAAGAAAAGGCACTGGAAAGATGTAGATCCTCAAAAATCAAAGAAACACAAGGCGTCGTTGGGAAAACCAACTGGAATAAACAGAATTATCCCAGCCAGTACCCCGAAGTAAAACTGCTCGATATAACGGACCTGTCCGACGAATCGGCTGCAGAAGCAATAAATGAATGGGTAACGGAACATATCGGTTGAATCTGCCCCCCAAAAAAATCGTCTGTAACAGATGCGAAAAATTCACGTAAAGTGAGAATCCGTCTCACAAAACGGCTGATTGACTAATCCTGGAGAATATGATACCCTGTAAACAGGTGAAAACCAAATTCAAATAAAAAGAAATGAGGATCACGAATGCTGCCAATTGCCAAAAAAATCCGTACATTACGAAAAGAACACGCTATCACCCAGGAAGAACTTGCAGCCGCATTGAACGTAACTTTCCAGTCGGTCAGCCGCTGGGAAAACGGACAGACCTACCCCGATATTGAACTGATCCCGAAGATTGCAGCCTATTTCGGTGTAACAACGGATGAACTTCTTGTGACAAAAAAAGATTCTGTTTCCGAGGAAGAAATGAAACAAAAATTCTTCCAGAACTATTTAGAAATTACTGCAGAAACAGATTCCACTAAAAAGCTGGAACACGCTCTGCGCTGTTTCCGCGAAATGCCGGCAGCCTGTGAACCGGAAAGATACGAATACGCCATGATTGCTTTAAATACACTGGTTCATGGGAACTGTATGCCCCGAGAGGAAGCACTGCCCCTTGCCAGAGAACTGGCAGACATACTTCTGAATCAGAAAGCCGACCGCAAATTCCATAACTGGGCGCTCCGTAAGATATTCTGTTATGAGGAAGAGGACAGGCTCATTGACTGGGAAAAATATGTGGGATGGTATATGACATACCACGACCTGCTGGAACTGCGGTACCAATACATGGGTAACTGGGAGGAATATAACCGTCAGGGACAGGCGAACCTGTTCACAAAATTGGCAAGACTGTTTGGCTGCGGTATGTTTGTAAAGGCTTCGGATAACGAAGAAGAAACGGCGCAGTACATAAGGGAAAGCGCACTTTTCTATCTGCGCCTGTGCGATATGTTCCGGGAAAGTCTGGACGAGGATATGGACCTTTTCCTGAAATTGCGTGCAGAGGCATATAAACAACTTGCAGGCGCAAACTTTCGGCTCGGGAAACGCGAGGAAGGATACGAGGCACTGGAAAAATCCCTTGACCTGTACATAAAAATCATCACAATGCCGCCGGACAGGGAACTGAAATGCAGTCATCCCATGCTCAATCTGATCTCCGGATGCCGCATGAACTGGTTTGAACCCAACGAAAAACGTGATCCCCTGAACCAGGACAGCGACTATGTCAATATCAATGATGTGTTCAGAGGAAACGAACCTTCTTGGTTTGACCCGTATCGTGACGAAGAGCGGTTTCAGGAGTGCTATAAGCGGTTTACCGGTATTAAGTATCAGTGGTATGAAGAGTAAATTGTAAAATAGAGTGATTATTGCTAAAAAACAGGAGATGACAATACACGCTTTGATTATCATTAGTGACGCCGTCCGTGATGATGGTCTGTTCACCAAAGGCTGTTTTGCAGACCATAAAAGCAGGGAAGGATACTTCCTTCTGGACGGAAACCCAATCTGCAACGATAGGGTATTCCCAGAATATTCCCGCGATATGTGGCTGAAAACGTGCTATGAAATTTCCCGTCAGACCGGATGTGATATTGTTTTTTACTCCAATCTGGAAATAAGCGAATTCAAGATACTGCAAAATTACCACCTATTCGATCAGGTATACAATTTCATCATTGTCAGCGACGACGATACCCTGGAAAAACGCTTGAAAGCCGCCCAGGTTGGCTCGAAGGGTAATCGTGAAGACAGCCTTGTAACAGCACACGCATGACGGCGAAGAACCACAGAAGATCCGACTGGAAAAACGATAGATATCAGCAGCATGACACCGGAAGGAGCCGGCGAAATGATCCAACTGAATATCAGAAAAATCCTCCTGCCGGAAACGCAAAATTAAATACACTGAATATATAAATATTCCTAATCAAAACAGGAGAACTGCTTTACTGACAGCTCTCCTGTTTTTCTCGTTCCAAAATCGATCTTAGAGAACTACTCCCGTTCTCCGCTCTTGTTATAAACGCTATGTAAAGAAAATATGAATAAAAATGTTTTGCTGAAAAAGAAACTTTGCTCTAAGTGATTTTTAATGATTTATGTCTAGGAAAATGTAATATAACCTGGACTGATATGAAGCATCCGAGATCCTCGGAATTCGAAAATATCTATATTTATCAGGGAACAAAATATAAACCATAATCGTCAAATGTAAAAACAACCAAAAGAAAATATTATATAGTAATAGAATAATCCAAGGAGGAAACAGAAATGTCATTTGAAGCCGAAGTGATCCCTATCTTTATCAGCGGAGTAAGTACCACCTTACTGATCGAATTAATCACCGGTTGCGTTCTGCTGAAACAAAAGAAAAAAGCTCGCAATTTTCTGATTGGTCATGTTATCAGTATGGCAGCCGCAGTGCTGTTCCTGATCCGCTGTATCTTTGCAAAACAGCTGTCCATCAATACGATACCGGCAATTCTGTCAAACACGAACTCGATTAACATAGGTCTGTTCGGCGTATTCTGGACAGTCAGTGTATTGTTCATCCTTGCTGTAATCGCCTCATGTATGAAAGAGAATACCGAAAAGTAATCAATCTGTAAACCCATAAAGAGAAAGGCAATAGAGAAAATGAAACACCGTATACTT
>JAFUKI010000160.1 GCA_017467815.1 Clostridia bacterium | reverse complement strand
CGCCGCACCGGTGATCCATGCAAAATCGTCTGCGGTAATGTTGAATTTGTTCATCGAAAACCTCCGTTACACGGGATCCGCTGCCAGCCATGTGCGCCGATCACCGTCGGTATAATCATCCGTCCAAGCGATGCCGAAGGTAACAAATTCAACCCTCTCACGCAGGATATATTCCATCCCATCCGGGTATCGCTCGGTATCAAAGGCGGGATTTTCGTCCTCTGCACCAATGGTGAGGATCGTGTTTCCATTTATAAATTCCGCATCCCGGTACCGTTCGCCCGATGAGCCTGTATTATCAATGGGCGGGCAGTTCCATACCAGAACACAACGGATTTTTTGATACGCCCATGCCGGAACCGTGATGCGGTAACTCCTGGTCAGCGGATGCAGTTTGACAGATTTCACCGGGCATTCGTATGGGATAGCTTTATAGGCGATCTCATACCCATCAGCGAGAATTTTGATCTGTCCGAATGGGGTATTCAGCATGGTACGTACCTCCTTTTACTCCAGTTCAATCACCACAAGCTCCGGTCGGTTGAATATCCTTGGAACCCGTGTGGTTTCTCTTGCAAGTCCCCGGCTGACGATCATCGTCATATCCTCCGCATCATACCGTCCCCCTGCATATTTCGGGAAGATCCCCTGATGCGGTGCATACAGACCGTTCAGCAGCAGCGGTATCCGCCACTGTCCGCCGTGGGCATGACCGCAGAGAACCAGATCGAAGTCATACTCCGTATAAGTTTTGTAATATTCCGGTCGATGGGAGAGCAGGATCGTGTAAGTATCATCAGAAGCCGATTCGGAGACATATACAAGCTGCTCGATAAAGGACGATTCCTTGTTTGTCTGCGCCCGTATGTATTCTTCCGGATTTGATTCCATGTCCGTTTCTACCATGTATGCATCCGGATCATTCACACCGCACAGGCTGATCGTCTCACCGTTTACGGTCAGCGTTTCCACTTCACCGGACAGCATGGGAATATTGTATTTTTCCAGAATCGCCATCTGGTTATCGAACCTGTACCTGCCGCCCCAGTATTCGTGATTGCCGGTAACGTAATAACAGGGATATTTGTCTGCGATACCGGCGAGAAACAGCTCTGTATTGGTATCATCGAGTACGTCGTCGAAAATATCCCCCACGAGGAACACCACATCGGGATTCTGCGCCGCTACTGCTTCGATCAGCTCCGTCTGACCTTCACCGTATTTACAGGAGTGCAGATCGGTCACAAGAGCAATGCGGATCGAATTGGTGATCTCTTCCGCTTCGATTGTGTACCGGCGGATCAACAGTCGGCTGTCAAAAGCGAGGATTGCCAATACAACGAGCGCAAGGATGATGGCAAGCATAACAATACGCCTGCGGGTAAAGATAAATTTCTTACTGTTCATTTTCAACATTTAATATCTCCGGCTGCAATTCTGTTCCCGAAATCTCACGGTAAAATGCTGCACTTGCCGACTGTCTGTACGGTGTTAGCCACAGATCGCCTATGCCAAATGTCAGAAGTGAGCTGAGAATGCTCCATCCAATAAAACTGATCTGCAGACAAAAGAGCCGCCAGCGGTTACCATACATCATCTGCTTGGAACGCTCGATGGCTTCACTGGCAGTCAGATGCGGGTTCTCCGCGAGGATATAGCCTGTCATGGCATAACTGTAACCCGCCATTATGCCGGGGATGATGAACAAAAGTGACCAAAGGAACACATATACCGTCTGGAGGAGACGGGAAACTGCGGTTGTCTGCCAGAAGCTGAAATAACTGAACATGGTTCCAAGCTCCGGTTCTCCACGACGGTCTGCAAGATCCAGATTGAATTTACAATAACCTACCTCGATCACACTGCCGAGTACGAACAGGATGATCCCCATCACAATGGAAAAGACTACGATGTATAATGTCAAACCGCCAAAAAGCCGTAAAAGTCCCTGACGACCATCTGTTGTGATAATATTCTGTCCGGCAACAGACAACCAAACTTGAAATTGACCGTCATTAAGTTCAATATTGAGTTCCGGTCCGCTGGAACCAATCGCGCCAAGCAGGGATGCAAGTAATCCGGCAATTACAGCAATCCCCCATCTGCCGCGAAGAGCTTCACGGGCAATTCTTCGAAAATCAGCTGCGTATTTCATACGATCATTTCCTTTCTGTCTTTTAATTTATGTATCAGTTTCATGATCACTCTCACAATGAGCAATACAATAAGCTGTGTCAGCCACATAAATACTGCCACCATGAACGGATCAAGTTCATCAAACAAGCTGATGAAACCTCTTGCGGGATGCGCCAGATAATAATGATTTGCGTGCGAACCGAAAATGGCAGAGAGCACATACCAGGACAGAACAAAAAGCGGCAGATTGATCCAGGTATGTTTCGGGCAGATACAGTACGCAAAAATCACAGGCAAAAGCAGAAGTCCGCTCCAGAAGATGATTTTTCCTGTAGGATCTTTGATATGCAAGGTATATTCAATCAATTCACCATATTCATCGTATTTACAGTCGCCGAGGGTTCCCGCCACGCCAAAAAGTCCGTCGCCAACAGCAAGACAGATGATAACGGTCAATAAACCGAGAATGAATGCAAACAGATAGCTTTTTTTATTCATATGTATTCACCTGTTACTCTGCGGAGTCATCCACCACGCTTTCCATAATATCGTCAAAACTACAATTCAATGCTACACAGATCTTTAACAGTGAATCAGTGGTTACACTTTCACCATGCGCCATCCGTGCAAGGACCATATGTCCGACCCCTGCAAGCTGACACAGTTCTTTCTTTTTCATTTTCTTGTCGATGAGTAATTTCCAAAGTCGCTCATAGCTGATCGTCATTTTGATCACCTCAAGCAAGTTTCTTTTTTACAGTATAGCATATATCTATGAACAGTGTAAGAATTTAGCACAATTTTAATCAAATATTAAGTTTTTCATACTTTTTGTCCCGAAAAGATGCCCTGTTTCACAAAGATTCCCGATGACAGGATATTTTTACCTGCCTTCGGGGATCTTATTCAGTTATCGTCATCACTTCCGATCATGCGAAGATCATCTCCGTTCGGATAAAATTGCAATACAGCCTGAAGGTTCTTGAAAGCACCGGCTTTATTCCAGTTGTTCGCCATACGCTGTTGTTTTGCAGTCAGCGCCGGATACTGCGCCCATGTCTTCTGATGGGTGTAATTGATCCACGTGCAACAATCGCTCCATCCCGCATTTCCATGATGGTGTAGGCAATATAGCCGCATTGATCTTTGTCTTCATTCGGGAGGGAGAATTCAGTAGATACAGAGGATCCCCAGGTCCGGTAAGTACACCGCCAAGGGTGAGCAGTACCGGAGGACGAGACCATTTCTTTATATTCGATTTCAAATGAAGCAGCACTTTCCCTTGTTTGACTCTATTATACAGCAGATGATGGTTCTTTCCGTAATAATACCGCAAAAACAAGTTGGTTTACAGATTGATTTCCGGCGCAGGAGCATGTATAATATATACATAGAGAAAGTACCTTCTTCACCGCATTAACAGTGCAAAGGGAAGAAAGGACGGCACAGATGGAATTTCAAAACTATTTTCCGATATGGAATCAATTAAGTCCTGAACAGCAGGATCAGATTCTGGGCAGTCTGATCACCCGAAAAGTGAAAAAAGGGACGATCATTCACAACGGAGGTATGGACTGTACGTGACTCTTGCTTGTGAAAGCCGGTCAGCTTCGAGCATACATTCTCTCCGGAGAGGGACGGGAGATCACTATTTACCGTCTGTTTGACAGGGACATGTGTCTCTTTTCCGCCTCCTGCATGATGCGCCCCATTCAGTTTGAAGTGACGATTGCCGCCGAAAAAGACACTGATCTGTGGATCATTCCCGTAGAGGTCTATCAGAGCATTATGGTAGAATCCGCACACGTGGCGAATTACACAAGCGAACTGATGGCCACCCGCTTTTCTGATGTCATGTGGCTCATTGAGCAGATCATGTGGAAGAGTCTCGATAAGCGCATTTCTGCCTTCCTGTTGGAAGAAGCTGTCATTGAGGGATCTGATACATTGAAGATCACCCATGAAACCATTGCAAATCACCTTGGCTCTCACCGTAAGGTGATTACCCGGATGCTGAAATACTTCCAGAATGAAGGTATGGTCAAACTCTCACGCGGTACAGTAGAAATCACCGATCCGGAAAAGCTGGAAGAATTATGTGAAGAATCAAAACCACCGGCTAAGCCGGTGGTTTGCTCTGCCCCTATATGGGGCTGTTACCGGTCAGCGCTTGTAAGCGCACTGAACAGTCCGACGCCCGCACCACTTTCTCAGCTTCCGCTGAAGCGGTTTATTTCTTGCGTTTGTCTGCCGGCTCACACGTGAACGGGTCTACATATTCTTTTAGCGATATTTGATCGTTCAGCTTATCTTCTTCAAGTTGTTTCTGAATATACTCCTCTATCTTCTTCGCATTTTTCCCTACTGTATCTACGTAATATCCTCGACACCAAAAATGTCTGTTTCCGTACTTGTATTTCAAGTTGGCGTGTCGATCGAAGATGATCAGCGAGCTTTTGCCTTTTAGATACCCCATGATGTCCGAAACACTGTATTTCGGCGGTATTCTCAAAAGCATGTGTATGTGATCGGGACAGCATTCTGCTTCTATGATTGCTATCCCTTTTCTTTCGCACAGTTCTCTCAGTATGTTTCCTATATCTGCACGCAGTTCTCTGTATATGATCTGTCTGCGATATTTCGGGACAAATACTATATGATACTTGCATTCCCATGTCAAATGTGCTAAACTATTTGTGTTAGATGTTTTCATCTTTCAGTCCTCCTGTTTTTGGAGTGCGGTCGCCAAACCACCTCCATTTTACTACAGGGGGACTTCTTTTTCAACTTCAAGCTAAAGCTATTTGCGTTCCACCGACATAGTCGGTGGTTTTTTGGGCTGAAGCCAAAAGAACCATGTACAATAATTCTGTACATGGTTCTTACATCAATTTTCTCAGCCTTTTGATATAGTCATCACACGGCTGATTTGATAAACATTTTGCATCTCCGAGATTTATGCGCAATTTTACGCATTTTTGTGTAGTAATGGTGTAGTGGTGTAGTTCCGCACCCCACACATCTCTTTATATCTCGTTTTTTCTCTTGTTTTCTCGCTTTTTCAGGCACTTACTGTTCCAGAGTCTTCATCGTTGGGATGTGATCGGTAACCCAAATATACCTTTATTTCTTCTTATTTTTTCGCCTTTTCAGGGGTAAATCACATATAATTTTATATGTTTTTAAGTCGCACACGGCTCTTACCCACGGAAATGGGTACGGATTTCACTCAGCTGATCTTGATTTTGCCTTCCAGATTAGCGAAACTTTCCATCTTTTTCTCTCTGGTTGCCTCGTTATAGACGTTCATCGTGGTGGAAATATCGGCGTGTCCCATGATCTCCTGTATAATTTTGAGATTTGTCTCGTTCTCGCAGAAGCGGGTGCAGAAGGTATGCCTGAGGTTGTGTACCGAGAAATGCGGAAGCAACTCCGGGTCCCTATTTTCCGATTTTGCCCGTTCTGTTTCTTCTGCATTGTAATCTCTGCAGATCCGATCAATCGCACGGTTGATGCCGTATGAACTCATGCACTCACCGTACCGGTTCTGGAAGATAAAGCCGCTGTATCCGTCAATTTCCGTCTGATTGAATCCGGTTTGTGACTGACGTTCCCGTTCTTCTTCCAGTGCCTTTTTCACTTCCGACAGCATGGGCACCATGCGGATACCGGATTTTGTCTTCGGTGTGGTAATGTGAAACTCACACTTTCCGCTGTCCTGTATACGGTAGATCAGATTGTGATTCACGGAAATGGTGTTATTCTCAAAATCACAGTCTTCCCACCGAAGTCCCACAACTTCCCCCACACGGCAGCCTGTTCCAAGTAACACAGTCAGTACCGGAAGCCAGTGGCTGTACTGCTTGTGATTCGCAACATAGTCCACAAATGCAGTCTGCTGTGCTTCGGTCAGTGCATGGCGTTTCGGCTTTTCCCAGTCATGACTTTTCTTGATTTCTGCCATTACGCCGTCGGATGGATTCATACGAATCAGACCGTCACGTACAGCCGTGGTGAAAATCGGGTGCAGGATGGTGTTGATGATCTCCATGCTGTTCGGCTTGAAACCGACGTCCTTAATCAAATGGATATAGAACTTCTTAATATCGCTGTACCGGATCGAAGCAATATCCCGCAGTCCGAGGCTTTCGGATACGTACTTCTTGTACATATACTTGTAGTTGGTGCGTGTGGACTGCTTCAGTTCATACTTGGTTTCTATGTAGGAATCGAAAAAACTGTTCAGCGTGGTACGGGTAGCTGTGTAGGTATTCACACTGTCTTCCAGATCACGCTGTATCTTTTTCTCCATCTCACGCAGAGATTCCGTGCATATCTTCCCTGCCGGTGCTTTGTCGGTATCTACCAGTTTCCAGCTGTAAACGCTTCGGGTTTCGCCTTTGATATCTCTGTAACGATATTCGTATCTGCCGTCCTCCCGCTGACGTTCTCCCGTTCGGAGTATTCTTCCTTTGTGGTCTCTTTTTTTATCTGACATAACGGTGTTCCTTTCTTATCTTAAAGAACCCGCCATATGACATAATCATTATATCATAAGCGGGTTCCGTTTGCAATATGTGCTTCTAAATCGCTTTTAAGCCGTCAATGTAAACCTCAAATTTCTTTCGTTTGATCTGCGGACGGTTTCCGTTCCACAGGATAAAATCTGCGTCCTGGTTCTCACTGATGATCTTCCGGAGTTTGTTTTCTCCGATCCGGAAGTAAATTGCAGCTTCTTCGACAAACAGTGTATAGCGTTCCCACGGCGGGATGGTTGTTTTGTTCTCTGTCAACCGAAATCACCCGCCCAACTTTGCATCATCAAACCAATAGGCTTGAAATACCGTCCCATCGTGCAGCATGAACCGGCCTGCGGCATCCTTGGGAATCTGATCCGCTGCGGCTGTACTGTCAAGAATGATTTGTGACAGCACATTGTCAGCACGTCCGCACACACGGCAGTCGATGTTGTTTCTGATCTGTCCTGGGATGATAGTGGCATCCGGTCTTTGCGTGGCGAGAATCAGGTGAATCCCGAACGCTCGTCCTTGTCTGGCAATGACGGAAAGTTTACTTTCGATCTGACTGACTTTTTCTTTCTGCTCTTTGGTCAGTCCGGTTTTGTCAAGGATTTCCGCAACTTCATCACAGGCAAAGATATGACGCTGCAGATTGTTTCCGCTCTGCTGATTGTACATATCCAGATTGGCACATCCGGTTTCCCGGAAGACGGTCTTTCGCCATTCCAGTTCGGCCACCAGTTCAGTCAGCAGAGGTATCAGCGCATCTTCGTCAAAGCATATCTGGCACTTGTCATGCCATACTTTCAGATAGTCTACGCCGCCCTTGAAATCCGCGATACTTACAATGCAGTTTTTCTTCAATGCTTGCATAAGCAGAAGTTTCAGCAGAACACTTTTACCGCTGCCGGTGGAACCGCCGAGAAGAATGTGCGGAATTTTTGCAAGGTTCACCATAACATTGGATCCTGTCAGATTTTTACCGAACACGAGTGAAGAGGTATCCTGTACCAAATAACTGTCGTTCCACTCAATGCAGTCTGACAACTGACCGGATGCAGGAACAGCATGGAACAGGATATTCCGTTTGTTCCTGCCCTCGCTCAGCTTCACGATATGTATGTTCAGTGCCGCTTCAATACTCTGGCGTTTGCTCTCCCAATCTGCAAGAGGGATGCCCATACCGTCAAATTCGTAGATCGTGATGTCACGGTTGGTTTTGTCCTTCTGTCTGGCAATCAGTACGGGAACTTCTCCGGCATGGTTGGTGAATCCGATCCGTGCAAATTCATCAGAGAATTTTGCGCTACCCGTAGGTGTACCGAACAGAATCAGCAGAAAGACGGTTCCACCGATCATCAGTATGGGGATGATGTTCCGAATCAGCAACAGGAAAATCGGGGACACATATTTGACCTCATCAAACCGGAGCATATCGCCGTATTTTGTGTGAAGCCCAAGCATTAGTACAGGAAAGGCAATCAGTATCACAAGTTTGATGGGATTCTTGAATGTCTCACGGCATCCGTTACCGAATCGTTTCCACAGATACCGTTTTTCGGTTTGGTTGTTTAATCGGTCTTTTTCCGTATTTTTCATGCAGTACCTCATTTGAATTCAATTTCTGTGACCGTTCCATCCGAGTGGTATTCAAATACATGATGGATTCTCCGCAGAAATGCGTTCCATGTTTCCGTACGATACCGCCGTACATCAATATACTGCTCGGTCAGCGGACGGTTGGATGTAATATACACCTTCGTATAGCACGCGGTACGGTCGTTGTATCTCGCGGGAAGCATCAGCGGGTACACATCCAGATAATTCAGCATGGCTTCAATGGGAATCTGCGAATTGAATTCTTCAAACACTAGTACATCCTGTCCGTGGTAAGCATCGAAACGTATTCCGTTCTTTCCGTTATAGTCGGTGATACGGCAGATTTCGGATGCAGGATGCTTCTTGAATATGCCGCTGGTCTTGCCGGTACCGGATGCACCGAACAGGTATGTCACGTTCAACACACGGTTCTGTATCCGGTATTTCTCGGCAAGATAGGCTTCACGGAGAACGTCAATATCCCTGGATTTGAACGCAAAGGACGGTGCTTCATCGATTATTTCCGTAGTCGATAATCCGTCTTTCACATTCTGCAAAAGCCTGTACATCTTCGGATCCCGTTCTTCCACTTCACTGGGAACCGTACCGAATTCGTAGAAGCTCCCCTCTACCGATGTTTCGGCTTTCGCATCGTCCAGCCATTTACCTTCCTTGCGGATATAATCTCTGTTGTCCTTGGCACTTCCAAATGCTTTCTCGATATGTGCTGTGGGGAACCGATTTTTCAGTGTGGTAAATCGGATCGGGGATTTGGCGTAAATGAAGATGTGCGTATGGAACGTGCCGGTTGTGGCGATTTCGTCCGCAAGACAGAAATAGTCGGGACAGAACAGGCTCAATAATGCGGTCATACTGTCGTGGTCAAGACCGCAGTCTTTTGGATTATTGATGGTCAGCATCCATTTTCGGGATTGCGGGTTAGCAGACATGGGGTGTCCTCCTTTCTCTGCTACTGCTACCTATGCTTCCATAAGGGTAATACTTGCCCTTATGGAAGGCGGCGGCGCTGCGCTTCCGCCGGGGAAATGTTTCCCTTGAGAGGAACCATTTTAACCCCATCGGTATCCCAGCGCCGCCGATCCGGGCATGGTCAGTCAACTAATGTGATTCCGGTGGCTCTGGCACTGATCTGTGTTTTGCCCTGTGCTTCATACGCAAACACTTCCAGTCCGCTGAATTCCACTTCGGCAAATCCTTCGGGTTTCTCCACAAGCTGTTTGCCGTCGATTTTTACGCCCAGCTTTTCCAGACCGTGTTCCGGCAGGGCAACGATATAGCGGTATCCGGTAACGGTGTCCAGACGGCGTCCGTCCTTGTACTCATACGCCGGTGTGATGTCCACCAGTAGCATCTTTTCTCCGAGGGAGGTCGGATCGATTTTAAGATTACGAATGTTTAACATAGAGTTGTACTCCTTATGAATGTAATGATTTGATCAAGTGTGCACCCTTGATCTGGGTATATTGTAACATAGCCGAAGATCCGATACCTATTCCAAAATGGAATTGACACGGATCTTCCTGTGTGGTAACCTATATAATTTATACGTAAACATTCGGCAAAGGTTCTACACCTTTTTCTTCTAAATAATCGTCGGCATCCATCAACATATCTTCATCATCACTTATCAGTTCCATTTTCGCATACATATCGATAACTTCCAGATAAATTCTATGTACTGGATTAGCTGGTGAAAATGCACGTTCTATCCTTGACAATAAATCGATACTTTCCTTAACGCTTAATTGCAGCGCAAGGCATATACATACAAGACAATTCATTTTTGTGCTTCTGTTTGAACAATTGATAATTTTATTGATTTGAGACTGATTCAGTCTTGCACGACTTGCAAGCTGACTCTGACTCCAGTTCTTTCTTGACATATAGTATTCTATGTATTCTTTGAAACTTGCCGTTTTACTCGGTTTGCGTAAGGGCATGGATCGACTGCCAGAAATGCAAATATCGATCGAAGGAATACTGATTTAATATCATATATGTATGCCGCCGGAGGTGATTATTGAAAAATGCCAAACGAGAATGCTGAAAATATGAGGATAAAAGATGTTCAGCATACGCATCACCTCCCGGAAAATTTGGTATAGAAGTTTACATACGAAACCTCCGGCGGCGGTCTTTCTTGAAACGCAAAAAGAGCACAGTTTTTACGCTGTACTCTCTTTCTGTTACTACGGCAAAGCCGTTAGTCTATTCTATTTTTACAAATAGGCATAACTATCCTGTGGTAGAAATACAAACTTAACTACGCTATGGCTCGCACCTTTCGCGTTACGGTCCGTTGGCAGATGTGGCAATGCCGCGGGATACGTAGAAATAACAATTAGGTTTCACAATATGCGTTTGAACATATATTGACACATCAGCAAAATCAATTTTGTGCGGAAATCCGCTTGGTTCTTTTCTATCCTTAAATGGGCATAATACCCCTACGGTACTCAAATACAAACTTAACCACGTGTGCAATGTGGACGAACCACCATGCCCTTTCGAGCGGCGCACAAAATAACTTATAATAAATTATAGCATGACAACAAACGGAAATATTGCTTGAAATGATAATATTCTGTGAAATTATTATTCATAATCATTCAAACGGATGAACAAACGACAAAACCATTCAAGCTCCCCTCTTTTCGCTTATTCTCTTTTGTAACGATAACAAGTATTCAACATATCTACTGATTCGTCTTGATATATACAATGTCCACCCATATTATGTTTGCAGTTATAGCACCGCTCTTCTTTACCTTCTTCTGCTATAATATCTAAAAGTCCTGGTTCTCTATATCCGTGTCGCCATTTCTTCTTTTCCGTTTCAGTTTCATCAGAAAACTCGTCTTCATCTTTATCGTTAGAAGATGATGGATCAAAAAGATCCCAAATGAACAGAATAACCTTTAGCACACCGGCACCAACTAAGAGAATTATAAATCCCTTTACAGCACCAAATGTATTGATTATCCATATAAAAAGCGCAAAAATTCCAATTACAAGCAGCCACGGAATCAAATCAAAGATAAACATTTTTCGTCACCTTTTATTTTATTGTCTGGAAATGCTCAAGGGAGTAAATGCAAATCACATTCACTCCCTTGAGTGCCAGAATTATTTCATTATGTTTTCACAGAAACGTCTGAGATATGCAGCAAGTTCAGCACGGGTTGCACTCGTTGTGAGATCAGTGATATCCGATCCGATTCCTTTGAACATACCATTAAGATCTGCCCAAAGGACATTATTATCTGCCCATCCGCTGTTGATGTAGGAGTCATCGACGTTGCCAGTAACATTTTCACTCCATTTCTTATAAACAGCATAACGGTTCAGAATTGCCATAACCTGTTCATGTGTCAGATCTTTGTTCGCACCAAATGTACCATCGCCATAACCGTTGACAATACCGTTAGCTGATGCCCAATTAACGGCATCGGTATACCATTCGTTTGCTGGAACGTCCACAAAGTCAACATGACTATCTATAATAGGACTTCCCTCCAGTCTCCAAAGCACAGTCACGAGCATTGCACGATTAACAATAGCATTGGGAGAGAAGACGTCATTATCAGTACCAATCATAAGATCGTTTTCATAAACGAATTCAACATCCTCATAGTACCATGCTTCCTCTGACACATCAGTAAAGGGATTCTTCCATTCGATTTCTTCAAAGACAGCGGTGATTGTATGAGCTTTCTTAACACGCTTGATTGTGTACTCGGACACGGCGCCTACAGATTTTCCATCGACAAGAACATCCGCGATTGCATATCCTTCATCAGGAGTTATGATGTAGGTTATATTCTTATCGTATTTCACCTTTGAAATACCTTCGGGAGAGATTGTACCGCCAGCATTTGCAGATGCAGAAATGTTAAATTCCTGACTGTAAATCATCATAAGATACCAATACCAAAAGTCCTCGTTATCGTTTGAACCTGTTACGGGGATATCCTGAATGTCCTTTGTCTGCTGTGCTGCCCAGTTTTCAGTGAAAGTTGCGGTGTATGTAGTGGTACCCTCTACCATCTCAGTCGCCGGAATCTTCACCGCGCTGGTAATCGTTGCAGTTGCAGTTTCCTTGTGGCTGGAATTCTTGG
Organism: Clostridia bacterium; assembly: GCA_017467815.1. Taxonomy (GTDB): domain Bacteria; phylum Bacillota; class Clostridia; order Oscillospirales; family CAG-272; genus UMGS1696. The sequence continues at coordinate 7,226 of JAFUKI010000160.1, read as the reverse complement.
TGCATACACGCTGTGCAGTACAGCTGCTGCCGTCTTCTGCCCATGTGTAAGATACAGTACCCCAATCATGGACGTGTGTCGAGACAGGGATGTCCCGAACATCCTTAGTCTGCGTTGCTGCCCAGCTTTCGGTAAAGGTTGCGGTGTATGTAGTGGTACCCTCTACCATCTCAGTCGCCGGAATCTTCACCGCACTGGTGATCGTTGCGGTTGCTGTTTCCTTGTGACTGGAATCCTTGGTGCATACACGCTGTGCAGTGCAGCTACTTCCGTCTGCTGCCCAGGTGTAAGTTGTGGTTCCCCAATCATGGACATGTGACGTAACAGGGATATCCTGAATATCCTTGGTCTGCTTAGATGCCCAACTTTCGGTAAAGGTTGCGGTGTATGAGGTAGTGCCCTCTACCGTCTCGGTTGCAGGAATCTTTACAGTACTGGAAATCGTTGCGGTTGCTGTTTCCTTGTGACTGGAATCCTTGGTACATACACGCTGTGCTGTACAACTGCTTCCGTCTTCTGCCCAGGTGTAATTTACAGGCCCCCAAGTGTGAATGTGCTCGACTGTTCTGGTGTAGCCGCATGTATTACAACTTACATCTGTCGCGTTATCATACACATGGCTGCCGAAATCTTTCCTCTCATCAGCATGTTCGCATGTTGCTGCATGCCAATGGCTATCTTCATTCGTGCTCCATTTATTACTGTAAGTATGATCAGCATACCCACCTTCGCTATAAGCGAATGTACTGCTTCCATGATATCCGCATTCACAGCTCTTGTAATAAATGGCATACGAAGAACATGTTGCGGGCGTTTTTAAGAACTCTGAAGACACATCTTTTTGGTCATAGGTACATCTTTCAACAACTACCGTACACGTATCCTTGACACCATTCACATCAGCAGTTATGGTTGCAGTTCCATAACCGGTTGCAACGATACGTCCTTTTTGGTTGCTTCTTTCGGTTACAGTGACAATACCTTCATTGCTTGAATACCATTCAAGATCGCGTTTTGCAGTAGTAGGAGTGATTGTTGCCTGAAGTGTGTCGACATCGTCAATATGCAATGTGATTTTTGACTTATTGATATTAACAGTTACTTTATCTTCATATCCGTCCTCTACCACGATAGTTATGCTGTATTCAGCTACTTTTGCGGCTTCTCCATCAATATTACCGTCACCAGCTTCATTCAATATACTATCAGTAGCTCTTACCGATACAGAATAAATGCCGTCACTGCAATTTTGGGGAATATAGAGTTCAACCTCGTATTCCTCTCCATTCTCATAACGATTACTCGGGTACATCAGAGTAGGCGCATTTTTCTCAACGAAAACACCGCCCGTATGTATAGTTGACCCATCCTGGCGCAGCACATTGAAGCCTGCGCTGTCTGCGTCAATGTAGAAGTGGTCGGTATTATCTGCCAAAACAGTAATGATGATCGTGTCGCCGGGTTCATAAATCTCTTTGTCTGCTGACATTGTGACCGTTGCTGTAGTTTCATCACTTACTGCTTTCCAAACCGCATAAAGAGTGATATCTTCTTCTACTGTAATACGTGCTCCTCCGCCATAATCACGATATACGGCGTTAGGTTCTTCTGCCCAACCAACAAACTCATATCCGTTTCGACTGAGAGATTCCCCATCATCAAGGGTAACCTTTCCTCCGGCAATTACTTCATCGTCAGCAATACTGCCGCGTCCTCCGTTGGCATCGTAGGAAACAGTGACATAACTTTCAGCTGCGCTGCCGTCCGACCACGTAGCCGTAAGAGTCAAGTCAGTCGTAAGATCGATGGTATCTCCTACCTTATAATATGCAATATTGCCATTTGCATCCTCGCCCTTCCAACTCTTAAATTCTTTTCCGCTGGGAGTATGAAGGGGAGCGTCAACGACATATCCGTCACCGTCTCTGACAACGTCGTGAGTAAATCCGGTGCCATCATTGTAATGAACATAGTAGTCCCATTTTGCGTATAGTGTCAGATTTCCGGAAATGGGGAGGGACTGCCCCGGTTGAACAACTGAAACATAACCGTTATCTACAGTATCGCTTGCCCACCAATACTTTCCGGCAGGATCCGGGAACATCCATCCTTTGAAATAGGTTTCGTTGATGCTGGTGAGAGCACTAGGAGAAAGAATGCTGTGGGAGGAAGAAACAGATGTGTCTACCTCAACGTTTTTGTTTGGATTAGCACCGCCGTTGTTGAAATCATATGTTACATCAACGGTTGTATCCACCCACACGGCGTAGAGAACCTTGTCCTTTGTGGTGTCATCGCCGATGTCGTAAATATTTGTTTTTCCGTGGGTATAAGTATCCTTTGTTCCGTCAGCATAGCGGAATTCCCACTGATTGGCGAAAACAAAGCCTTCCTTACCGTATGGAGCAGGAACATCGATATCAAACGCCTGACTCCACTGTTTTTGCCGTGTGATGGTTGTGGTACCATTTTCATCAAAACGACCACCGTCGGCATTGAATATGATGTTGAAGGTAACTGGCTCCCAAATAGCGTAAAGAGTTACATTACCTTCTTTGTCGATCGTAATAGCAGAGCCATCACTCTTCTTACGATATGTGGGTTCTTTGACGTTGGGATTCTAGTCCCAACCAAGAAAAGTGTAACCTGTACGCGTGGGAACAGTTGTGGAAAGTGTGGTGTTGCCTGTTGTGTTTTCATGAGATGCAGGCGCACCTGTACCGCCGTTGGCGTTGTAGGTGATGGTATTTTGTATTTCTGTCCATTGAGCAGTTAATACAATTTCATCCGCAAAATAACAAGGATTAATCTCAGGACTTATAGCGTTCTCATCTTTATAATACCAAAAATCAACAGGATTGATGTAATTACCATTAATAGTAGGTCTCCATCCAGTGAAAACATATCCTTCTCTCATCGGCGTTCCGCTTCGTGTAATCATATGAAGATTATACGCTTTAGTCTGGGGCGCAAAATCTTCAATGCTACTACCACCATTTAAATCGTATGTGACTTTCATCCCCTTTTCGATAAGTGATATATGACTGTGATATTGTTTCCTAAGGCTTGAGCCTTCTTCGAATATGCCTTCACTAATATTTTTTAGAAATTCTTTTTGTGTTTTAACATGACTAGTCCAACCGTCAAACTTTGCTTTGTTAGCCGTAGGAAAACAATTCATCAATTTATTGACAAGGCCATTATCATAAACTGCATCAAAAAACTTTTGGCAATAATCATATTCTTTTTGCAGCATTCTTAAGCACATTATTGCGGCTGTCACATATTCATTAGCGCAATAAGATGCTAAATCATCTTTTCCGTCATTGAAATTCGCTTTAAATTCCGAATCCAATTCTGTCAGAGTGTTCGCCATAGCTTCGTCCATTTTTTGCATACAAATCAAAGCGTATGCCGCTTCTATCTCAGCTTTAGTACCGATAATTGCATCAAGTGCCGCTAAAGCAGCAACTACCGCAGCATACTGTGGGCCGTATTTAGTTGTTCCTATCAATGTTTTTAATACTATTTCGCCAACACCGGCACCTGCTTCTACTGCACCATTGACAACTTCAATAGCTGAAAGTGCAATAACTTCAAACCATGAATCACTCTTAATAAGAGTGTAATACTTTGTCGCAATCTGCTTTATCGTGAAATCTTCTGTATTATTATAGATTCTTTCCAATACAGCAGCATAGGTCGGTCCTACGTTTCTGTATATTAAAATACAGTCTTCGATAGATGCTACCACTTCTGTTGTTTCATCGGCAACCTCAACCAAGACTTCAATAAGTTTTACAAAAACATCAAAACCACTATTGAGACCCAATTCTTTGCAAGTACCAAAAAACTCATCAAAACTTGCTGATATTTTATTAAAACCTTTAACCTGTTTCAGCAACGTAGATATTTTTGTTGACGACCCAGTGCCTTTTATTTCTGGAATAAGATCAATGAACTTCGATGTTACTGTAGTGCCATTTATTACATATTCTTGCACTGTGTTAAGGGCAGAGATGATTTCATTAATGAATTCAAAAACACTATCCTGTACTTCGCTATTGCTGGCATTTTCTAAAAGCATGCTTAAAAACAAAGCATCATAAAGATCGTACTCTGCTGTTCCGGCATCAGCAAATGAACCTGTGCCTGCCGCACAATTTACAAACAAAGCTGCGTTTATTTTATCCGGATCCAAATGACTTGCCAGTTCGCTTGACAAACTATCTTTAATTTTTTCGTTGAATTTTTCAGCATCATATGGATAGTCACGCGTTGAGCCATCATAAGATTCAAACATATTAATCCATGTGATAAAAAAATCCTCTGGATATGTTGTTTTCATAGCGCGATAAGCATACGGAATTTCGCCGCATATTGTGCCAACTGCACCACAGTAGTGCGTTTGTTTTGCAGCATTCGTTGTTATCCCAAACACCGGCACCATGCCGACCATCATCGCCAGCACGAGCAGCATACTTATAATTCTTTTTTTCATAAGTCCTCCTAAAAAAATATAGAATTGAAATAATGCGAGAGAAAAAAATCTACATAATCAAACCTCCTTGAATGTCTCCCGAGGTTCACAGAGACTTCGGTGCTTAACAAACGGAAAATAAATAATCGTGTGTACCACATCTTTTCCATACCGAACTTTGTTACGCATGGAATGAAAGGTAGACCTTTATTTCCACAGAAAGATTGACAATTTAACTTGTTAGTGATACAATATACTATGTATATTTGCAACAAATTTGTGTTGTTGTGATGGTCACGGAAAACAAATTCACAGGTGTGCATAAAGGTCTACCTTTATGCATTTTTGTATAGTTGAATAAAACGTTCTTTTTCACGAAGCGTTTTCTTGATCTTTTGCTACCCATTTACGAAATAATGTGTGCGATACCCCAAGTTGAATGGCAGCTTGTCTGCCGGTCAATTCCCCACACATCCATGCAGTATTTATTTCTGCGTAGTTGTCTGGTTTCTGAATTGCTTTTCTGCCAAGGTGTACTCCATTTGCCCGTGCACTCTCGATTCCCTCACGCTGGCGCTGCTTGATAAATTCTCGCTCTGTCTGTGCCACATAACTAAGAAGCTGAAGAACAATATCAGCAATCAGAGTTCCCGTCAAATCGCGTCCGCTGCGGGTGTCCAACAATGGCATATCCAGCACAACAATGTCAGCTCGCTTTTCTTTGGTTATAATGCGCCATTGTTCCAATATTTCATTGTAGTCACGCCCAAGTCGGTCGATGCTCTTAATTACAAGAGTGTCACCCGGCTTTATTTTTTTGATCAGTCGCTTATATCCGGGGCGATCAAAATCCTTGCCGGATTGCTTATCCAGTATCATATCTGACGGTGGTATGCCGAACTCCTCCATTGCTCGTACTTGCCGATCCTCATTTTGATCACGGGATGATACCCGTATATACCCATAAACCTTTGCCATTCCGATTCCTCCATAACAGTAATTTGTAGAAGCCTTCCACACAACAACTACATATATTATTTTACCTGTATCCTGAAAAGAATCCGTGACTATCACAAAAAATCAGTTGATATATCACGAAATAGTGATTTATCACTATTATACGCTAAATTTATGACATAGTGATGAATCACTAACATTCTTTTGACTGATGATGTATCATATATAGTGATAAATCATTAGTTGTAATCAAGGATGTGGATATATAGAATGAACACACAACAAGCGGTTGCGAACCGGATACGCGAACTGTGCAAAGAACGAGGAATAACTCCAAATGGGATCAGTATTATCTCCGGCGTTCCACAGGCAACGGTAAAGAGTATATTGAATGGCGAAAGTAAAAATCCGGGCATCGTGAACATAAAGAAACTTTGTGATGGATTTGAAATCACACTTGGCGAATTTTTCAGCACTCCTGAATTCGATGGATTAGAACAGGAATTACAGTAAAAAACACCCTTACGTACTGAATAGAAAGAAATCTATACGGTACGCAAGGGTGTTTTCATCAAAATTATTCTCCCTGTACTTGTGCTTTGCAAGTACAGGGAGATGTCATATAGCGGGTATCGGGTTTTGCAAAATGGGTAAACCGTGGGTACGATCTGAAGATCACCCATGAAAAACTCCCATTTTCTTTATTTTTCTCACTTATGCTCTCTTTTTCAGCCGATTACTGATCGATTGTCTTCATCGTTGGGAACAGCAGTACATCACGGATAGCCGTGGAGTCGGTCAGAAGCATGCACATTCTGTCGATACCGTAGCCGATACCGCCTGTGGGGGGCATACCGATTTCCAGTGCGTTCAGGAAATCTTCGTCGGTATGGTTTGCTTCTTCATCCCCTGCGGCGAACTGTTCTTCCTGTGCGGCAAAACGGGCGCGCTGGTCGATGGGGTCGTTCAGCTCGGAGTAAGCGTTTGCCATTTCCCAGCCGTTCATGAAGAATTCGAAGCGTTCTACATAATCCGGATTGTCCGGCTTTCTCTTGGTCAGGGGGGAGATTTCTACGGGATGATCCATTACAAAGGTGGGCTGGATCAGGTGGTCTTCTACGAAGGTCTCAAAGAACAGGTTCAGAATATCGCCCTTCTTATGACGTTCTTCGTATTCCACGTGCTTTTCATCCGCAATGGCGCGTGCTTCTTCCAGGGTATGAATTTCGTTGAAATCCACGCCGGCGTACTGCTTGACTGCGTCCACCATTGTGATTCTTGCAAAAGGCTTGCCAAGGTCCATTTCTACGCCATTGTACACGATCTTGGTTGTACCAAGTACTTCCTGCGCTACGTGACGGTACATATTTTCCGTCAGATCCATCATTCCGTGGTAGTCGGTATATGCCTGATACAGTTCCATCAGGGTAAATTCGGGATTGTGACGGGTGTCCAGACCTTCGTTGCGGAATACTCTTCCGATCTCGTATACTCTTTCCAGACCGCCGACAATCAGACGCTTCAGATAAAGTTCCAGAGAAATACGGAGCTTGAAATCTTCATCCAGCGCATTGAAGTGGGTCTCAAAAGGTCTTGCAGCGGCACCGCCGGCGTTGGATACCAGCATGGGAGTTTCCACTTCGATGAAGCCCTGGGTGTCCAGGAAACGGCGGATGGTGCTTATGATCTTGGAACGCTTGATAAAGGTATCCTTGCTTTCCGGATTGGTGATCAGGTCAACATAACGCTGTCTGAAGCGCATATCTACGTTGGTCAGACCGTGGAACTT
>JAFUKI010000159.1 GCA_017467815.1 Clostridia bacterium | reverse complement strand
TATGAAGGAGATAATACCTTCCAAGAAGGTTATCAGATATTGCATACTACCACCTCATTTCAGTTGTCAATTTATTATAACATACTATTCTTGTTTTTCATAGAAAATTTTTTGAATATTATTAAAACTATATATTACATTTTGTCCTTTTATCCAAAAAGAAAAGACCCGCATCACGGGGATGCAAGTCATTTCTGCTTATCGGATCGGGATGATCTCTTCCCTGCTTTTGTATACGTGTCCTGCCGGAATTACGCCGCGTACGCTGTTCAATGGGTAGATACGGCTGCCTCTGCCGATTATCGTGCCAGGATTCAGGACACAGCCGCAGCCTGCTTCCACACCGTCCCCGACCATGGCACCCAATTTTCGCATACCGGTTTCCAGTTTTTCTCCGGATACGGTGATTTTCACGGTTGTGCCGTCGCTTTTCAGGTTGGAAATTACCGAACCTGCACCGAGGTGTGCGCCTTTGCCAAGGATGGAATCGCCGATGTAATTATAATGGGGGACCTGTACCCTGTCGAACAGAATGGCGTTCTTCAGTTCCGTGGAATTTCCTACGACACAGTTATTGCCGATGATTACGCTGCCGCGGATATAGGCGCAGTGACGGATTTCCGTACCGTGTCCGATAATACAGGGGGCGTTCAGTTCGGCGGTGGGGGATATGGCGGTGTTTTCGCCTGTCCAGATCTGCGGTTGGATCTGACGGTAGCCTTTTTGTTCCAGTTTTTCTCCCAATGCAAGGAGGATTGCCTTCAGGTCGGGGAGAATTTCCCATGGATAGGAATATTCCTGCAGAAAGGGGGTGATTTCGGATGCCTTTGGGTCGAACAGGTTTTGAAAATACAGGAGAGAATGATCCGTCATTTTGTACCGTGCCTTTCTCTGAGTATATCCGCCATTTCACAGGCGAGTTCGCTGCAAAGGGTTTCGTCTTCCGCTTCCACCATGACACGGATGTATGGTTCTGTACCGCTTGGTCGCAGGAGAAGGCGTCCCGTACTGCCCAGACGATTCTGTATTTCCTGCTCCCTGCTGCGGACTGCGGAATCGTTTATGGCGACAGATTTGTCTTTTACGGGAACATTGATCAGTACCTGGGGGAACAGGGTTACGGGGGATGCCAGTCTGCCGAGGGTGGTTTTGCGGTCCAGCATTTCTTCCATCAGCATTAGAGCTGTCAGGATTCCGTCCCCGGTCGTGGCGTATTTCTGGAGAATGATATGACCGGACTGTTCGCCGCCAAGCAGGTAACCTTCCTGCATCATGGCTTCATACACGTATCGGTCACCGACTTTTGTCTGCACGGCGTGGATTCCTGCTTTTTCCAGTGCCTTGAACAATCCGGCGTTGGACATTACGGTGGTTACAATGGTGTCGTGCAGGAGGGTGTTTTTCCGTTTCAGCTGGTTGGCGAGGATGTAGAGAATATGGTCTCCGGAGATGATTTTTCCGTTTTCATCTATGGCGATGCAGCGGTCAGCGTCTCCGTCAAAGGCAAAGCCAACGTCCAGATGCTGTTCGATCACCAGTTTCTGCAGCTGTTCGATATGGGTGGAGCCGGCTTCTTTGTTGATGTTTTCCCCGTTTGGCTGTGCATGGATGACGAATGTGGATGCGCCCAGTGCTTCAAATACGGTTGGGGCGATCATCCAGGCGGATCCGTTGGCGCAGTCCAGTCCGATACGCAGGGATCGGAAGGAATGGGATACGATGGAGATCAGATAGCCCATATAGCGGTTTCTGCCGGAAACATAGTCTATGATGGCACCGATTCTTTCTCTGTGTGCCCAGGGAATTTCTTCCGCCTGCAGATGGGGGATTTCCGCTGTTCTGCCGTCCAGACAGGTTTCGATCCAGCCGGTGGTTTCATCGTCCATTTTTTCGCCGTAACGGTTCACCAGCTTGATGCCGTTGTCCTGATAGGCATTATGGGAAGCGGAAATCATGATGCCGCAGTCGAAGCCGTCCTGTTTGGTGACGTAGGAAACGCTAGGGGTTGTGGTTACATGGAGCATATACGTATCCCCGCCGGATGCTGTGATGCCTGCGGCTATGGCGTATTCCAACATATAACTGGAACGTCTGGTGTCCTTGCCGATTACGAAACGGGGTCTGTAGTTCCGGTTGTGACATCCGGACAAAGGGGAGGCATAATACCAACCCAGGAACCGTCCCACAAGGAATGCCTGTTCTGCTGTGAGATCCAGGTTTGCCTCGCCACGGAAACCGTCTGTACCGAAGTAGTGTCCGGTATGTGTGTTGTTCCTGTTTTTTACAATTTCGTTCTGTATTGCTTGTTCGGGGCGGAGCAGGTCGTCGGTGCTTACCCGGAACAGGTCACACATGGTCAAAAGTTTATCCGTACGGGGATACGCCTGATCCATTTCCCATTTGGATATGGATTGCCGGGAGACGGAGAGTTTTTCCGCCAGTTCTTCCTGAGAAAGTCCGTCACGGTTCCGCAGCCAGGCTATTTTTTCGCCTATCGTCATATCAATACCTCCAACTTTGTATAACAACAAAATACGGCAGTTTCTATCATTATACCCGAATACGGTATTTCTGACTACCAACTTTGTTTGGAAATTTCCGCAACTTTTATTTGCGGGATCTTCGGATGAATGGGTTGGGTTACTATTTATACTATGTTTGGGATAGGAGAAATATGTCTGTGGAGAGGATACTATTTTAGGAAAAAGAAAAAGAACCTGCTTTGAAACAGATTCTTTCGATTCAAAACTTTCGTTATTCATCCCAAAGGATAACGTCCTTCCATAGCTCGCCGCAGAGTGACTTCATCTGCATATTCCAGATCTCCGCCAACGGGGACGCCGTTTGCGATTCTGGATACCATGATCCCGAGGGGAGTCAGCAGTCTGGCTATGTACATGGCGGTTGCTTCGCCTTCCACTGTAGGGTTGGTTGCCAGGATCACTTCCGTAACACTGTCGTCCTTCAGCCGTTCCAGCAGTTCGCGGATCTTCAGTTTATCGGGGGTGATTCCCTTGGAGGGGGATACGGTACCGTGCAGAACGTGGTATACACCGCCGAACTGTTTGGTTTTCTCTATGGCTGTTACGGCACGGGGGTCTTCCACCACGCAGATCACGCTGTGATCACGTTTTTCCGAAGCACACAATCCACAGATGTGATCGGTCGTGATGTTCTGGCATTCCTCGCACAGGTGAATTTCCGTTTTCGCAGCCAGTATCGCTTCCGCAAATGCCGCTGCGTCTTCGTTTGAAAAATTCAGTACCGCGTAGGCATACCGCATGGCAGACTTTTTTCCTACTCCGTCCAATCTGCGGAACATATCCGCCAGTCGTTCCAGAGGTTCGATGATCTCAGATGCCATCTTATCAGAACAGACCGGGCATATTCAGACTGCCGGTGATCTTGCCCATTTCGGCATTGTTGGTTTCGGATACCTTCTTGATCGCTTCGTTTACAGCCGCTACAAGAATATCGGACAGGGTTTCGATGTCGTCCGGATCCACTACCTCAGGCTGGATGTCGATGGACTGTACTTCCAGCTTGCCGTTGATTTTTACGGATACTACGCCGCCGCCTGCCTGGATCTCATATTCTCTTTCGTCCAGTTCAGCCTGCTTTGCTTCCATTTCTTCCTGCATTTTCTGTGCCTGCTTGATCATGCCCTGCATATTGCCGGGGCCGCCGCCTACACCTTTGGGGAGTCTTGCCTTCATAAATATGTACCATCCTTTTTGATTTTTATATGGGTATGCCCTTCTCTAATCGGGGCAAAATATTTCGTCAGAATTCAGCCAGTTCGTCCGCCGGGCTCTTTCTTTCTTTGGGAGAGGCACCGGATCGGATGGTCAGCTGGGTCTCCGGACTGCCGTAGCCGCACAGTCTGAAAGAAGCCAGCAGTGCTGCTTTGGCATTTTCTGTGGAAAGCATCTGGACGCCGAACTCACTTGTGGTGCGCACCAGAATCTTTTTTCCGTCTTCCGTGATCGAACAATCCGCATCTGCGAAGAAACCGTTGTAGATCGGACCGTGCTGCTCCAGTTTTTCCGCGATCTCGCTGATATCGGGAATTTCATTCCACACTTCCGTGGGTTCATTTTTCACTTCTTCCCCTTTCACAGGCTCATCTTTGGGCTGTGCCGGTTCCGTCGTGGTTTGGGGGGCAACGATCGGCTCGGTTTGTACCGGACGTGCTGTGATACCGCCGCTTTCCAGGAGGGTTACTTTGTCCTCCAGTGCGGTCAGGCGGTCGTTCCATGCGGTCTCCCCTTCACTCAGGCGGGAGTCACTCATGCGGATCAGGGTCAGTTCTGCTGTCATGCGCTTTGTCTGGGGCAGGCGTGACATTTCTTTCAAAGCGTCATCCAGAAGTCCGAAATGGTATGTCAGGGCTGCCGGTGAGAATCTTCTTGCGGCATCTGCCGTAACGCGCATTTCCGGTTCGGTCAGATCCAGATAATCTGCCGAATCTTTCACATAGGTGGTCACCAGCATATCGCGCCAGAAGGCAATCAGTTCCTGCCAGTATACGACAATATCCTTGGAGGATTCCGCTACGGAGGCAATGATCTTGAAAATGCCGGCTGTGTCCCGTCTTGCTACGGCAACTGCGGCTTTGTACACCGTTTCGATACCGGTCAGACCGAGAACATCCGATACTCTTTCCGCTGTAACCTGATGTCCGCCTCCGCCGCAGAGTTCGAACAGACTGATGGCATCACGCATACCGCCCTGAGCCTGTTTTGCCAGCATTTTCGCTGCTTCTTCCGTCAGGGTCATCTGTTCCTTTTCCGCAATGTACATGAGTCTGTTTGCCAGCACATCCACACTGATACGCCGGAAATCGAATCTCTGACAGCGGGAAACGATGGTTGCCGGCAGTTTGTGCAGCTCGGTGGTAGCCAGAATAAACAGAACGTGTTCCGGGGGTTCTTCCAGGGTCTTCAGAAGGGCGTTGAATGCGCTCTGGGACAGCATATGTACCTCGTCGATGATGTACACACGCTTTTTGAGTGCCGCCGGGGTATAGCCTACTTCGTCGCGGATATCACGGATGTATTCCACGCCGTTATTGGAGGCAGCGTCCATTTCCAGTACATCCGTTGCGGAACCGTTGTCGATGCTTTCGCAGGCAAAACATTTGCCGCAGGGATTTCCGTCCACGGGATTTTCACAGTTCACTGCTTTGGCGAGAATTTTGGCGCAGGTCGTTTTGCCGGTCCCTCTCGGTCCGCAGAACAGATATGCGTGAGAAACCCTGCCCGCTTTGGATTCATATTCCAGAACAGACGTGATATGCTCTTCTCCCCATACATCGTCAAAACTGCGCGGACGATATTTTCTGTACAGTGCCTGATGCATAAATCCACCCCTCCGTACACAAGCTATGCGTCACAATGTAAAATAACTCGCAAAATACGACCATACACCCAAAAGTCGAACAGAAGATCATGTACGCATTTCGTCCATTCTGCTCCGAACAGGCAACCTCGTGGCGCATCAACTGAACTGCTTAATGCTGCTTGGTTCCCCACCTGACATGGTTCACAGCCGTCAATCGCACAAGACCCATTCTTCATCACAGCCTGCAACGACGCAGACCACACAAGTTCTGCCCTCGTTTTGGGGATCCACCCCTGCTATAGCGGGTTTCAGGTACAGGGCTCCGCTGCTTCCCCGGTTGGTATGGCCTTATTTCACGAGTTATTTTACTTGTAATCGCCCGTCTATTATAACACAATCTTTACGGAAATGCAAGAGTATCCTGCATGAATTCATTTTTTATTTAAAGTTTTCTTTTATATTGTCCTTTTTCCTCAGATATTGCCGCCGTACATGCCGCCGCCTGCCAGTTCCTCCTCAATCGCCAGGAGTCTGTTATACTTTTCCGTTCTTTCTGCACGGCAGGGTGCGCCTGTTTTGATAAATCCTGCGTTCAGTCCCACGGCAAGGTCTGCAATCGTAGTATCCCCCGTTTCTCCGGAGCGATGGGAAAGGATGGTGCGGTAACCGTTTGCCTTTGCCATATTCACAACGTCGATGGTTTCCGTCAGGGTGCCGATCTGGTTCGGTTTGACCAGAATGGCGTTTCCGCAGCCGTTTTCGATTCCCTGTGCCAGTTTTTTCGGATTGGTGACGAAATAATCGTCTCCTACCAGAAGCATCCGTCTGCCCAGTCTCTCTGTCATGGCTTTCCAGCCGGCGTGGTCGTCTTCGCCCAGCCCATCTTCCAGGGACACAAGGGGGTATTTGGCAGCCAGTTTTTCGTATATGCCGGTCAGCTCTGTATGATCCAGACTTCCGCCGGCTTTCGGTAAGGTGTATTTTCCTTTTTCATCCACCCATTCGCTGGAGGCGGCATCCATGGCGATTTTAATCTGATCGGTGGTATATCCGGCTTCTTCTATTGCCCGCACCAGTGTGGACAAAACTTCATCGTTATCGCGCATATCCGGGGCAAAACCGCCTTCATCACCGACTGCTGTGGATTTTCCTTCCGTTTTCAGAATTTTTCCGAGGACATGATAAATTTCTGCACCGGCGCGCAGAGCTTCTCTGAAACTGGTAAATCCCACCGGCATGATCATGAATTCCTGTATGTCCAGATTGTTGTCCGCATGGGCACCGCCGTTCAGGATATTCATCATGGGTGTCGGCAATCTCGCTCCGCTGATGCCGCCGATATATTTATACAGGGGTTCTCTGTGATACCATGCACCTGCTTTTGCGCATGCCATGGATACGGCAAGCATGGCATTGGCGCCCAGTCTTTTTTTGTTTTCCGTATCGTCCAGGTGGATCATTCTGGTATCCACGGCACTCTGACAGCAGGGCATTCCCCGCAGGGCACCGCAGATCTGATCCCGGACATTTTCCACCGCCTGCAGGACACCCTTTCCTCTGTAGCGTTTTTCGGCTCCGTCGCGGAGTTCATGGGCTTCGTATTTTCCGGTGGATGCGCCGGAAGGTGCTGCGGCTGTGCCGAATGTGCCGTCCTCCAGCCAGACGGTGGCTTCTATGGTGGGGTTGCCTCTGGAATCCAGAATCTCTCTGGCTGTGACACCGGCGATGGTGTTCTGTTTGTTTATCATATAATTCCTCCATCTGTCGCATTTATGCGACGAACAAATACAAAGGGAAAATCCTGGTTTCCGAAGGAAATGGAAAGTGGTGGGGTTCCACTTTCCAAAGGATTTTTTAAGTGTGAAACAGCTTTACTTACGGTTTCGATTTCTGTATTTTCACACTACTGCCTCCCTTTTGGGTATTCTTTTTCAGTCTTTCCGATTGCGGCGGTTTCTATTCGCCGGGAAGGAGATTTCCGTTGAAAAGATGCGGATTTTTGGTGGTATGTTTTCCGGGAAATTGCATATACTGGAAAGAAGAACTACTGTGAGGTGATTTTTTGGTAATTCATACTGTACAAAGCGGCGAGAATATTTATTCCATTGCCCGCATCTACAATGTCCCTCCCAGCCGGATCATAACGGATAATCAGCTGCAGGATCCGGGCAGGCTGGTTGCGGGACAGACGCTGGTAATTCTGTTCCCCACGGAGACCTATACGGTACGCGGGGGTGATACACTGTCTTCCATATCCGCCGAGATCGGTGTTCCCATTCTTACCCTTTACCGCAACAATCCCCAGCTTGCCGGCAAACCGGTGATCTATCCCGGACAGATTCTGAATATTGCCTATGAGACGCCGCCGCTGGGAAGCATCCGCACCAACGGATACGCTTACTCCTACATTGACCGGGATGTTCTCCGGCAGACGCTTCCCTATCTGACGTATCTGTCCATTTTCAGTTACGGACTTGGTGAGGACGGTTCACTGGTACTGCCGTCCGGAGGGGATGAGGATCTGATTGCCATTGCCAGAGAATATGGTACCGTCCCCCTTATGATGCTCACGTCCCTGACTGAAAACGGTACTTTTTCCAGTGATCTTGCCAATACCGTTCTGACCACGCCGGCGCTGCGGGACAGCATTATCCAGAACACGGTGGATACGGTGATCGCCAAGGGGTACGGCGGTGTGGATATTGATTTTGAGTATATCCCCGCTTCGGCATCGGAGGCTTTTGCGGAATTTATCCGGATGATGCGGATGGCTTTGCCTTTTGGATATGTGGTATTTGCTTCCCTTGCCCCCAAGTATTCTGCCGATCAGCCGGGGCTGCTGTATGAGGGGCATGATTACCGTGCGGTGGGGGAGGCGGCGGATTTTGTACTGCTGATGACCTATGAATGGGGGTATACTTACGGACCGCCGATGGCTGTATCCCCCATACCCAATGTACGGCGGGTGATTGAATATGCACTGACGGAGATTCCGGCGGAGAAGCTGTTTATCGGATATCCCAATTATGGGTATGACTGGCCCCTTCCCTTTGTACGGGGAGAAACCAAAGCTCAGTCCCTCTCCAACGTGGCAGCAGTTGCCAGGGCGGGACAACGGAATGCGGCGATAGAATACGATGAACAGGCACAGGCTCCTTTTTACAATTATTTCGACAGACCGGAAACTTACAGTGATGCAGTGGAGCATGAGGTGTGGTTTCAGGATGCCAGGAGTGCGGATGCCATGCTTCGTCTGGTGGAGGAATATGGACTGACCGGGGTTAGTGTGTGGAATATTATGCGGTATTTCCCTTCTCTGTGGCTTGTGGTCAATGCCCTGTATTCCATTGAAAAACTGCTGTAAATGAAATACCGGTTTTCGTTCCGCTGTCTGGCAGATCCGAAAACCGGTGTTGTTTTATTTGCTTACATTGGTCATGGATGCTAAGAATCGACACAGGATCATTGTGCATTGACCGCTGGAAATTTCCCTACCCATGTCCATTTTTTCTTCCATATCCAGAAATCCTCTTTCGATACACTGTATCGCCGCTTCACGCACTGTCTCCGAAGAACTTCCCGACATTAGGATCGTTTCCACTTCGCAGACCTGCGGGAAAGAAAGGGCGTTGAGTCGTTTCAGCATATCTTCCATAACAAAACGGCAGGCATCGGCATTTTCTTCATTGACGGAATAATACCGGAACGGAACCGTCAGATCCGTACCATCTTCGCCCTCATAGACGAAGTTTTCGTGATATGTAAAATTGTCACGGAAGGCTTCTTCCAACGCAGGATCGGACAGGCGGGTGGCATACGCATGGACATCGTATTCGGAGATCACCGTATAGTCTTCCGGCGTAATATACGTATATGCCGTTGCGCCGATTCGGGCGTATTCTTCATACATATCCGCTACCGTAAAGCCGGCTTTTTCAAACAGGAGTTCTGCCGTTTCGTAGGAACAGCCGTCTTCGGTTTCCTTCAGGTAATATACGTCCTCTCTCTGTCCGGCTACTGCGGCACCCAGTATTGTACGGAGAATTTCTTCTTCCCCTTTTTTGATATCCGGTACACAGATATAATAGTTTGTACCGATACCTACATACCGGATCGTTTCGTTCAGTCTGTTGCTGAGTACATCCAGCTGTTCGGGAAGCAGGTCGATCTCTGTATAGTACCCCCGGAGTTTTTCCTTCGCCCAGTCGTCGTTGATTCGGCTCATGATCTGTTCCATCATGGCGTTGGAGTACAAATAGTTGAAGGATATATCCACGCCGGTCACACCGCGGTTATAGCAGTTTACAAGCAGTTCTGCCTGTTTCGGAGTCAGATTTTCGCAGACTTTTTCAAAGGTTTCCACAGAAATCATTTCCGGCAGCAGTTTGGGATCCTCCACGGTCAGATCCTGTCTTAGCAGGTCGGAAATGCAGTTCAGAAGCAGAACACAATTGCTTTTCCGGAGAAGTTCCGAGGATTGCAGACGGGATATTTCATTTGCCAGTTCCTCGTCCACGTAGGGAGAATCTGCGGCTATACGCTTCAGTTTTTCCAGGCTTCCGGAGCCGATCTCATCCGCAAGATTTTCTCCGCCGATGGAGGTCAGCATGGATTCTATCCGCCCGAGGAATTCATGGATACTGATATGTTCTTCCAGATACAGATCCTGTTCGTCCGCACCGGTCAGTGCAGCATAATTCTCGATGTATACCTGGTATTCGTGTTCGTTTGAGATAATCGGATTCGTCAGGCAGACCGCAACGATCGCAGCAGTCAGCAGAATGGACGTGGTACGGGAAAGAAAACGCTGCTGTTTATGCAGTGCGATGGTCATGAGACGTTTTTTCAATCTTCTTCCGCTGGCAGACATGGGCGTTCCCACTGCGGCACGTGTATCTTCAAACTGGGAATAACGGCACAGAAGGCGGGCATATTCCGCGCTTTCCACATCGCACGCGCCCAGTGTGCGCATATCGCACAGCAGTTCGATATCTTCACGCAGGTACTTCCGGACGATCCACAGCATGGGATTATACCAGAAGATGCAGCACATGACAGTGGACAGCAGGAGAATCTGGTTATCAAGATGTTTGTAATGGTTCAGTTCGTGGGTCAAGACCATTTCGTTGTCCTTGCATCCGGCTTTTTCGCTGCGGCGCAGGACGATGATCGGTCTGAAATACCCCACTGTCATGGAGGATTCGCCCATGTATAATTCCGGTACATGGCGAATGTGCAGTTTTTCCGCAATATCGCGGTACTGCCGTTCCAGCCGGTTGTCGAAACAGGGGGAGATATTCCTCTTCAGTTTCCGGACTGCCTTCTGGTACAACAGAAAATGGATTCCCGCAGTGAGCAGAACACCGGCGGCGTAAAGAATCAGGATCATCTCACTGAGTCTGAAGCGGTGTCCGGTTTTCTCCGCTGTCCGACCCGTTTCAGACAGTGCCAGCGTTTCTGTCTCGATCATATCCGATTCGCTGTTGTGTACACCATCGTCCTCGTATGCTGTGCTGTTCTCTCCGCTGACTGCCGGCGCATCGGGGAGATCCTGCCAGTCGTCGTAGGTCAGGGTGAACATGATCTCCTTACCGGCGGGGATCAGATTATAGATGGATAAATAGCTTTCCGGGAATACGGGACATACTACCCGCAAAAGCAGGATCAGCCACATGGCCATGCCCAGTTTCGGGGGAATCCGGCAGTGAAATACACGTCGGATCATCAGAAGGCACAGCGCTGTTGTGGTTGAAAATATTGTGATCTGGACAAGCAGCAAAAGTAAATATTCAGCCATTGATTACTCCAGTCCGCATCCGTAACAAATGCGGATCGCTCTGTGGGTGCCGTTATTCGATATCGTTCAGAATTTTGATAATCTCTCTGCGTTCCTTTTCCGTAAAATTGCCTTCCTTCACCAGGGATGCCATCAGATTGTAAGAGGAATTATCGAATACGCGTTCAATGAAGGACTGAACTTCTCCCTGGACACATTCGTCTCTGGAAGATTTCGGGAGATATTTGTAGATACCGGTGGTTTTGTCAATGACTACTGCGCCCTTGTTGGCAAGACGGATCAGAAGTGTGCGGATCGTGGTGTTGCTCCAATCGGTAGTACCGAGCAGGCTCTGGGAAATCTCTCCCAGGGTCATGCCCCTGCCGTGGTATTCGCATCCTTCCCACAGCACTTTCATGATATTCCATTCTGCCTCGGATATTTTTACCGTTTTTCTTCTGCCTCGCATGATTATTACTCCTTACGTTTTTATCAATCGTTCTATTTTTATGAGACACAAATAAACATCTTATTTAATTATATATTATTTAATTTGCAAAGTCAACTGGCATATTCGTCAATCTTTTTCGGTCAAATTTCAGCAATTTGACCGGATTTCTTCCTCTTTCCGCGGGATATGTTCTGTATAGCACTGCTTTACTGCGCCAATCCGGCAGAAACATTGGAATTTCCGGTCTTTCTTACACAGAATTATACAGGGAAATGCACTTTTCCGTCATTGTTTTCCGTACTTTATACTATTGACAGGTGGGGATATAATGTAGTATAATTATTACATTCTGAATGAATACATTTTCGTTACTATTTTGCCGGATTCCGGCGGATTGGAGATTATCATGGGACTTACCCTCAGCGAAAAAATACTGAAAGCACATCTGGTAGATGGTGTATTTGAAAAGGGTCAGGAAATCGGTATCCGTATCGACCAGACTCTGACACAGGATGCTACCGGTACCATGGCGTATATTGAATTTGAATCCATGGGCATCGGTCAGGTTCAGACGGAACGCTCCGTTGCCTACATAGACCACAATACCCTGCAGAACGGTTTTGAAAATGCGGATGACCACCGTTTCATTGCTTCCGTTGCAAAAAAACACGGTATCTATTATTCACGTCCCGGCAACGGTATCTGTCATCAGGTACATCTGGAACGGTTCGGCGCACCCGGCAAGACACTGATCGGTTCCGACAGCCATACTCCCACGGGCGGCGGTCTGGGCATGATTGCCATCGGTGCCGGCGGTCTGGATGTTGCGGTTGCCATGGGCGGCGGTGCTTATTATATCACTTATCCCAAGATCACCAACATTCACCTGACCGGTAAGCTGAACGACTGGGTTTCCGCCAAGGATGTAATTCTGGAAGTTCTGCGCATTCTCTCCGTCAAGGGCGGTGTGGGCAAGATTATGGAATACACCGGCGAAGGGGTTGCTACCCTGACTGTACCGGAACGTGCCACCATTACCAACATGGGGGCGGAGCTTGGGGCTTCCACTTCCATTTTCCCTTCCGACGAAGTAACAAGAGCCTTCCTCGCTGCACAGGGCCGTGAAGATGTCTGGGTACCGATGGCTGCGGATGCCGATGCGGTTTACGATGAAGTGATTGAAATCAATCTTTCCGAACTGGAACCCATGGTTGCCCGTCCTCATTCTCCCGACAATGTCTGCAAGATTTCCGAAATCGGCAAGCTGAAGGTGGACCAGGTCTGCATCGGTTCCTGCACAAACAGCTCCTTTGTGGACATGATGAAGGTTGCCTATATTCTTTCCGGCAAAACCGTACATCCCGATGTTTCCCTTGCCATTGCCCCCGGTTCCAAGCAGGTACTGTCCATGATTTCTAACAACGGTGCGCTGCATAAGATGATTGACGCCGGTGCCAGAGTGCTGGAATCTGCCTGCGGTCCCTGTATCGGTATGGGTCAGTCCCCCAATTCCGGCGGTATCTCCCTGCGTACTTTCAACAGAAACTTCGAAGGCAGAAGCGGCACCAAGGACGGACAGATTTATCTGGTTTCTCCCGAAGTGGCTGCGGCTTCCGCGATTCTCGGTTATCTTGCCGATCCCAGAGAACTGGGTATCATGCCGGAGATTGCCCTACCGGAAAAGTTTACCGTGAACGACAACATGATCACCCTGCCCGCCTCTCCCGAAGAAGCCGATCAGGTGGAAATTCTCCGCGGTCCCAACATCAAGGAATATCCCGTGACCACACCGCTGGCAGAATCCCTCTCCTGCCCTGTTTCTCTGAAGGTAGGCGACAACATCACCACCGACCATATTATGCCCGCAGGTGCGAAAATTCTGCCTCTGCGTTCCAACATTCCGGCTATTTCCAACCACTGCTTTACCGTATGTGACGAAAGCTTCCCGGCACGTGCCAAGGAACTGGGTCAGAGCATTATCGTGGGCGGTGTGAACTACGGTCAGGGTTCCTCCAGAGAACACGCTGCTCTTGCGCCGCTGTATCTGGGTATCCGTGCGGTTCTGGTGAAGTCCTTTGCCAGAATCCATCGTGCGAATCTGATCAACGCCGGTATTCTGCCGCTGGAATTTGTGAATGAAGCGGACTATGACGGCATTGATGCCGGGGATGTTCTTTCCATCGACGGTCTGCGTGATGCGGTTATGAACGGCAAGGCTCTGGTGGTTGTCAATGAAACCAAGAAAACCGAAATTCCCGTAAAGTGTGAACTCAGTGAACGTATGCGCGCTGTTATGGCCGCCGGCGGTCTTCTGGAATATACCAAGGAACAGCTTTCCAAGTGAAGGAGTAGATAGAGAAATGGAAAAAATTCTGATGAAAACGCCCCTTGTCGAGATGGACGGGGACGAAATGACACGTGTGATCTGGCAGATGATCAAGGATATTCTTCTGCTGCCCTATATTGATCTGAAAACCGAATACTATGACCTTGGTCTGGTACACCGCAACGAAACGGATGACCAGGTTACCGTGGATTCCGCCAATGCCGCCAAGAAGTACGGTGTTGCTGTAAAATGTGCCACCATTACACCCAATGCGCAGCGTGTGGAAGAATACAATCTCAAGGAAATGTGGAAATCTCCCAACGGTACGATCCGTGCGATTCTGGACGGTACTGTATTCCGTACCCCCATTATCGTAAAAGGGATCACCCCCTACATTCCCACCTGGACCAAGCCCATTACCATTGCCCGTCATGCTTACGGGGATATTTACAAGAATTCCGAAATGGTTGTGGATGCGGGAACGAAGTGTGAACTGGTATGCACCGATGCTGACGGCAAGGAAACCCGCCAGCTGATCCATCAGTTTACCAAATCCGGCGGTATTCTGCAGGGGGTCCACAATGTGGACAGTTCCATTGCCAGCTTTGCGCGCAGCTGTTTCAATTTCGCCCTGGATACCAAGCAGGATATCTGGTTCGCTGCCAAGGATACCATTTCCAAGCAGTATGACCATCGCTTCAAGGATATTTTCCAGGAAATCTACGACAGTGAATATGCCGATAAGTTCAAGGAAGCCGGTATTTCTTACTTCTATACCCTGATTGACGATGCGGTTGCCCGTGTGATCCGTTCCGAAGGCGGTTATATCTGGGCCTGCAAGAACTATGACGGGGATGTTATGAGTGACATGGTTGCAACCGCTTACGGCAGCCTGGCAATGATGACTTCCGTTCTGGTATCTCCCGACGGTGTTTATGAATATGAAGCTGCCCACGGTACGGTTCAGCGTCATTACTACAAGCATCTGAAGGGTGAGGTTACTTCCACCAACAGTGTGGCTACTATCTTTGCTTGGACGGGCGCACTCCGTAAGAGAGGGGAAATGGACGAGCTTCCGGATCTGATTGCATTTGCTGACCGTCTGGAATCCGCTACTCTCCGTACCATCGAAGAAGGTGTGATGACCGGGGATCTGGCTGCTATGTCCACACTGCCGGAAATCCGCAAGGTGGATACGGAAGCCTTCCTGCGTGAAATCGCAGCAAGACTGTAATAAACTGTAATAAATAAAAACAAGTACACCCGGTACAGCATTTCATTTTGCTGCAAACCGGGTGTATTTTTGTGTTCGTTATTATTCAGTCACTTCAGTGATGTTGGCAGATTCTGCGATGGTACCCATGATTTCTTCCCAGAGCATGGTGGCACGGATGGCATCTTCGCTGTAGTAGGATACAAAGTCTTCTGCCTCCATTCCGTACATGGAAGCCAGGGATGCCAGTCTTTCATTGTACTCAATGTCGGTCAGTTCTGCGTTCAGCTCCTTGATCAGAGAATACATGATCAGGTCTTCCTTGACATAGTTACGCATTTCCGCGTACAAGTCTTCTTCGGTTGTGCCTATGTAGGATTCCAAGAACACACTGTATTCCATGCCGTAGTATTCCGCATAGGTCTTGTACATGGATGTGTATTCTTCGTACAGTCTGTCGATCTCTTCTTCGGGGTAGGCGAGGAAGGTGGAATTGTTGATGATCTGATCAAAAATTGCGTTGTACATTTTGTTGCAGGAAGTGTATTCTTTGCGTGCTGTGAGATTTTCTGCAACCATGGTACGGAAATCTTCAACTGTAGCACACTGGAAGTTTTCCAGTACAAAAGCATCGTCGATTTCGGGAACGATCAGGTTTTCGCCGTTGATGTATTTTACGGTGCAGACAAAGGTTACTTCAACACCTGCCAGATCCGTATTATGGTAATCGGTCGGGAAAGTTACGTTGAAGGAGAATTCTTCGCCGGGCATCTGACCTACAAATGCTTCCGCAAAACCTTCGATGTAGCCGCTGTCGGGGCTTGCAGTTACTTCGGCATCGGTTGCGGTACCGCCTTCAAAAGCAACTCCGTCTCTGTATCCGGCATAATCCGCTACAACCGTATCCCCTTCCGCAACAGCACGGTCAGTGATGGTTTCGTAGTGGCTGTATTCTTCACGGATGCCTTCGATCTCTGCATCAATGTCCGCTTCCGTAACGGTTGTGACAGTCTTTTCCACATCCAGTCCCTTATAATTACACAGGGTTACGTACTGGGTAAGATCTGCGTTTACGTAATCAAAAGCTGCAGCTGTTTCTGCGCTGACGGTGCTTTCCGTTTCCTGCTGGGTCTCGTCCTCCGCCTGATCCTTTCCGCAGGCAGTCATTCCGCCGGCAAGAATTACCATCGCCGCCAGCAGAGCAGACATTTTCTTGAATATCATATAATAACCTCACTTTTTACTGTTTTATGGTACAGTATGATTTTTGTCCGTGGTTCCGGACACCATGCTATTATAACATATACCCTTCGTTCTGTCACGCTGTTTTTCGTATTGTTTACAAAAGCGTTACGGTTTTCACCGAAGCATCATATTCTTCATCATTCCGACATACAGCGATTTTCGGGCGGTGGCTTCGCCTCAGACCATTTCGCTGTGGGCGGTTTTCAGGTTTTCGATAATGGCAAGATGCTGTGGACAGGCGGCTTCACACAGACCGCATTCCACGCACTTATCCGCAGCGTCTCCCTGGTCAATATGGTATTTATACCGGTCATTCCCTGCCAGCCGCTGTCCGTAAAGGCTCAGGTTATTCCAGATGTCGAACACTTTCGGGATATCCACTCCATTGGGACAAGGCATACAGTACTTGCAGCCGGTACAGCCGATTTTGCTGCGGCTCAGGTAGGCTTCCCGTACATTTTCGATCAGTTTTTCTTCCTCTTCGGTCATGCAGCCGACTTCACAGCGGTCGAAGATTTCCAAGTTGTCCTTGGTCATTTCCATATTCTGTACGCCGGACAATACGGTTGCCACCTGGGGGAAGTTGCACAGCCAGCGGAATGCCCATTCCACGGGACTGCGTTTTACCGGATAAGCATCGTACAGTGCCTGTACATTATCCGGGGCTTTTGCCAGTTTACCACCCAGCAGTCCTTCCATGATGACAACGGGAATATTCTTCTCTCCGCAGAGCTGCAGTCCTTTCAGTCCTGCCTGATTGTTGATATCCATAAAATTGAACTGGATCTGGCACATATCCCAGTCATAGGCGTTCAGAATTTCTTCGAACAGTTCGTAGGAATCGTGGAAGGAGAAGCAGGCGTAGCGGATCTTCCCTTCTGCCTTTGCCTTTGTCAGGAATTCCAAGGCACCGAAGCTCTTGAATTTTTCCCAGTTGGATTTGGTCAGGGAGTGGAGAAGGTAAAAATCAATATAGTCCGTTTCCAGCTGCTCCAGCTGTTCGTTCAGAATCCGTTCCATATCTTCCGGAGCATTGCACTTCCATGCGGGCAGTTTGGTGGCGATATATACTTTTTCCCGGTAGCCGTCTCTCAACGCATGACCCAGTGCCATTTCGTTTTTCTGTCCGGAATACACATAGGCGGTATCCATATAATTCACGCCGTGGTCAATGGCATAACGGATCGCCGGGGTGGATACGGACTCGTCCACAACCTGTACGCCGTCCACAACCGTCATCGGGAAGCGCATACATCCAACGCCGAATGCGGAAACAGATATACCCAGTTTGCCCATATTACGCATTTTCATAGTAATTCTCCTTTTGTCGCAGTACAACTGATAGACTTGTTTTGTCTATATAGTACCATAGAATCTGCCGGCTTGTCAATGTGTTTTTTCTGTGTTTTCTGTCCGCACTGCCTTTTCCACGGAAAATATTCTGTTTTTTGGCGAAATATTCCGAAACAACCGCCTTATGCTTAAATTTTATGGTTACGCGGCATTGATTTTCCGCGGAAAATGTGGTATACTATTATTGATTATAATTTGTTTATTTCCGGAGGTTTTATGAAAGCGATCATCACTGTTGTCGGCCGTGATACCGTCGGGATTCTGGCAAAGGTCAGTGCTGTATGTTCTGACAACAATGCCAATATCATTGATGTTACACAGTCCGTACTGAAAGATATTTTCACCATGGTTATGCTGGTGGATATTTCCGATCTGGTTTCTGATTTCACCGATCTGCAGAATGCGCTCTATGCTCTCGGTGACAAGATCGGGATGAAGATCCATGTAATGCACGAAGATATTTTCAATTCCATGCATCATATTTAAAAGGAGACACCATGCTGAATACTAAAGATATTCTGGAAACCATTCGCATGATCGAAAATGAGAATCTGGATATCCGTACTATCACCATGGGGCTTTCCCTTTTGGATTGTGCCGATTCCGACATTGATCGTTCCTGCGCCAAGGTTTACGATAAAATCACCAAATGTGCTGCCCGTCTTGTTCCCACAGGGGAAGAAATCGAGCGCACTTACGGTATTCCGATCATCAACAAGCGAATCTCCGTTACTCCCATTGCACTGCTGGCGGCTGTTTCCGGCGGGGATCCGGTCAAATACGCCCTGACACTGGAAAAGGCTTCCCAGGCGGTGGGTGTAAACTTCATCGGCGGTTATTCCGCGCTGGTACATAAGGGATTTGCCGCGGGGGACAAAGAGCTGATTGCTTCCATCCCAGAAGCCCTTGCCTCCACGGAACACGTTTGTTCTTCCGTCAACATCGGTTCCACCAAAGCCGGTATCAATATGGATGCCGTGAAGCTGATGGGTGAAACGGTGAAACGGGCTGCGGAACTGACCAAGGACAACAACTGCATCGGTGCCGCCAAGCTGGTGGTATTCTGCAATGCGCCGGAGGACAACCCTTTCATGGCCGGTGCATTCCACGGTATCGGTGAACCGGATTGCGTAATCAATGTCGGTGTTTCCGGTCCCGGTGTTGTACGCGCGGCTCTGGCGAAAAATCCGGACTGCGATCTGACCGAAGTTGCGGATATCATCAAAAAGACAGCGTTCAAGATCACCCGCATGGGACAGCTGGTCGGTACGGTGGCTTCCGAAAAGCTGGGTGTTCCATTCGGTATTGTTGACCTTTCCCTGGCGCCCACACCGGCTGTCGGTGACTCCGTTGCCCACATTCTGGAAGAAATGGGTCTGGAAATCTGCGGTACGCACGGTACTACTGCGGCTCTTGCCATGCTGAACGATGCGGTCAAGAAGGGCGGCGTTATGGCGTCCTCCCATGTCGGCGGTCTGTCCGGTGCGTTTATTCCCGTATCCGAAGATGCCGGTATGATCCATGCGGCAAGAACCGGAGATCTCTCCATTGAAAAGCTGGAAGCCATGACGGCGGTTTGCTCTGTTGGTCTGGATATGATCATCATTCCCGGCGAAACCTCTGCCACTACCATTTCCGCCATCATCGCGGACGAAGCAGCCATCGGTATGGTCAACAGCAAGACCACTGCGGTACGTGTGATTCCCGCCATCGGCAAGAAACCCGGTGAAGAACTGGAATTCGGCGGACTTCTCGGCAGCGGACCGATCATGGCTCTGCACAACGACCGTTCCTCCGAAAAATTCATAAGTCGCGGCGGACGCATTCCTGCGCCCATGCAGTCTCTGAAAAACTGATCTGTCCCCTACGGAAACAAGTGTTATCCCACCGATTTCGCCGGCATCCTTCAAAGCGTTCAGTGAAGCGGCAAAATTTTCCTGTAATATTGTGCTGTTTGTCTATTGACAGTTTGCCGATTTTTTATTATAATGTTATACTAATATAATCTTTTTTTCTTGAATTCATAACAATATTTTATTATTGAGAAAGGTTGGTTTTCCTATGTCGAACAGCTTTATCGAAAGTAAGATTGCTTACGAGGGTCTGACATTTGATGACGTACTTCTGATTCCTCAAAAAAGCGAGGTTCTCCCTCAGCAGATCTGTCTGAAAACAAAGCTCACCAAAAAGATCACTCTGAACATTCCTCTGATGAGTGCCGCTATGGATACCGTTACCGAATCTGCTCTTGCGATTGCTATGGCTCGTGAAGGCGGTGTCGGTACCATTCACAAGAATATGTCCATCGAAGCGCAGTGTGATCAGGTGGAACGTGTAAAGCGCAGTGAAAACGGCGTAATTACCAATCCTTTCTTCCTGGGTGCGGACAATTTTGTTTACGAAGCAGACGAGCTCATGGGTAAATACAAGATCTCCGGTGTGCCGATCTGTGACGACAACGGCAAGCTCATCGGTATCATTACCAACCGTGACCTGCGTTTCATGGTGGACTACAATGTGCCGATCCGCGATGTTATGACCAAGGAAAACTTGGTTACCGTTCCCGAAGGTACCACTCTGGAAGAAGCCAAGGAAATCCTCCGTCACAACAAGATCGAAAAGCTGCCCATCGTTGACAAGGATTTCAAGCTCCGTGGTCTGATTACCATCAAGGACATCGAAAAGGCTGACCGTTATCCCAACGCAGCCAAGGATGAAAACGGTCGTCTCCTCTGCGGTGCTGCCATCGGTGTTACCAAGGACGTTGTGGAAAGAGCCGGTGCTCTTCTGGCTGCCGGTGCTGACTTTTTGGTCCTGGACTCTGCTCACGGTCACTCCCGCAACATCATCAACTGTGTTGCCAAAGTTAAGGAAGCATATCCGGATTGCCAGCTGATTGCCGGTAATATTGCTACCACCGAAGCTGCTGCTGATCTGATCGCTGCCGGTGCGGATGCGATCAAGGTTGGTATCGGCCCCGGTTCCATCTGTACCACCCGTGTGGTTGCAGGTATCGGTGTTCCCCAGATTACCGCTGTTATGAACGCTTATGCTGTTGCCAGAGAAAAGGGTATTCCGGTTATTGCTGACGGTGGTATCAAGTACTCCGGTGACCTGCCCAAGGCTATTGCTGCCGGTGCGAATGTAATCATGATCGGTTCCCTCCTGGCAGGATGTGAAGAAAGCCCCGGAGAAAGCGAAATCTATCAGGGTCGTAAGTTCAAGGTTTACCGCGGTATGGGTTCTCTTGCTGCTATGGAAAAGGGTTCCAAGGACCGTTATTTCCAGGAAAACCAGAAGAAGCTGGTACCGGAAGGCGTAGAAGGCCGTGTACCTTACAAGGGACCTGTTTCCGATACTGTTTACCAGCTGATCGGCGGTCTGCGTGCCGGTATGGGTTACTGTGGTACTCCCACTATCGAGGAGCTCAAGGAAAACGGCAAGTTTGTCCGTATCACCGGAAACGGTCTGCGTGAATCCCATCCTCACGACATTTCCATCACCAAGGAAGCACCCAACTATAGTGTACAGGTTCAGTAAAATATTGCTTTACGCATAAAAATAATTTGTGTTGCAGAAGTGTCCACTATATGTCTGATAGTGGACACTTTCTGCCTATTCTACATTCTTAATCTTTTGAGGTATCTGTATGGCGTCCGTATCCGAATATTTTGGCTGTCTGTCCTTTGATGACTCCGCTATGCGGGAAAGACTGCCAAGGGAAACCTATAAATCGCTCCGTAAAACCATCGACGAAGGAAAATCCTTAGATATCAATGTAGCCAATATTGTTGCCAATGCCATGAAGGACTGGGCAATCGAAAAGGGCTGTACCCATTTTACACACTGGTTCCAGCCTCTTTCCGGCGTAACCGCGGAAAAACACGACAGTTTTATCTCTCCCATCGCTGACGGGAAGATAATCATGGAATTTTCCGGAAAGGAACTGGTACGCGGGGAATCCGATGCCTCCAGTTTCCCCTCCGGCGGTCTGCGTGCTACGTTTGAAGCCAGAGGATATACGGCGTGGGACCCTACATCCTATGCCTTTATCAAGAACAAGACTCTTTGCATCCCCACTGCATTCTGTTCCTACGGCGGTGAAGCGCTGGACAAGAAGACTCCCCTTCTCCGTTCCATGGAAGCACTCAACCGGCAGGCAATGCGTATTCTTCGGCTGTTTGATCCCCACACCAATGTGGCTTGTGTACGCACCAGTGTGGGCGCGGAACAGGAATATTTTCTGATCGACAAAAACGACTACGACAAGCGGCGCGATCTGTTGTTTACGGGCCGTACTCTGTTCGGTGCAAAGCCGACCAAGGGCGAGGAAATGGGGGATCACTATTTTGGTACCATCAAACCCCGTGTAGAAGCGTTCATGCAGGATCTGGATGAAAATCTCTGGAAACTGGGCATTCTGGCAAAAACCGAACACAACGAAGTGGCTCCCGCACAGCACGAACTGGCGCCCATCTTCACCCAAGCCAATATTGCCGCCGACCACAATCAGCTGATTATGGAAATGATGCAGAAGATTGCCAAGCAGCATGGTCTTGTCTGTATCCTGCACGAAAAGCCTTTTGCCGGATTGAGCGGAAGCGGTAAGCACAACAACTGGTCCATTGCCACCAACACCGGTGTCAATCTGCTTACCCCCGGCGAGACGCCTTATGAAAATGCGCAGTTCTTGCTCTTCCTGGTTGCGGTTATTCAGGCGGTGGATGATTATCAGGATCTTCTCCGGATTTCCGTCGCGTCTGCCGGAAATGACCATCGTCTTGGTGCCAATGAAGCGCCGCCGGCTGTTGTTTCCATGTTCTTAGGCGATGAGCTGACTGCCATCATCAATGCCCTGGAAACCGAAACACATTATGACCCCAAGGAACCTACACAGCTGAAACTGGGCGTTCATGTGCTGCCCAAGCTGCCCAAGGATTCCACGGACCGGAACCGTACTTCCCCCTTTGCCTTTACCGGAAACAAATTCGAATTCCGTATGCTGGGTTCTGCCAATTCCATTGCGGACACCAACATTATGCTGAATACTGCTGTTGCCGAATCCCTCCGTCAGTTTGCAGATAAACTGGAAGGTGCGGAAGATTTCAACGGTTCTCTGAACACACTGATCCGTGACACCATCCGTGCGCATAAGCGTATCATTTTCAACGGAAATGGTTATGATGATGCGTGGATCAAGGAAGCTGTCGAGGAAAGAGGACTTTTGAATCTGAAGTCCACGCCCGAATGTCTGCCCTACCTGCTGTCTGAACGGAATGTCCGGCTGTTTGCCGATCACAGAGTATTCATGAAAGCGGAACTGCGTTCCCGTCATGAAATCTGTCTGGAAAATTACTGCAAGACACTGCATATCGAAGCCGCAACCATGGTGGATATGGTGCGTCGGGATATTCTCCCTGCTGTATCTGCCTATGTACGTGAAATCTGTGAAACCGCTTCCGCCAAGAAGGGATTCTCGGAACTGCTCAATACGGATTATGAGTTTGAGCTGGCGAACCGTCTGAACGGTCTTGCGGTTGAAATTCACAGAGCGGCGGCAGAACTGAACCGGATGATTCCCGAAGTTGACCGGATCTCCGATGTTCTGGACAAGGCGAATGGATATCTGAACAAGATCCTTCCGGTTATGAAGGAATTGCGCGGTTATTGTGATGAGGCGGAAATCCATACTGCCGCCAAGTACTGGCCCTTCCCCACTTACACAGAACTGCTGTACGGCGTACGGTGATCCGCCGGTTTCTGTACTGCGGCGTATGTTTATGCAGAAGTATTACTTTTTTTCGTAAAAAAATTCGTTTTCTATTGACATATGTTGTGTCTTGTGTTATAATGTTGAAAACCTGATACAGGTATGCATCAGAACAGGAGAAAATC
>JAFUKI010000158.1 GCA_017467815.1 Clostridia bacterium | reverse complement strand
TCTTACCGCTGACAATCCTTGGATTACAAGTGCTGTGGATGTGGAGTTGGATGAGCTCTACGAAAGTTACGAAAATGATCTGCAGGCGTATGCGGACACCATCGGAGAATACCATATGAACGACAGCGTATATCGCTTCCTGGTACAGAATGAAACGATGGGTGCGGAGCTGTTCTATCTGCTGCAGAATGAAGGGATCATTGAATCGGATGATGATGCACTCAGAGAACTGATGCAGTCGGACACTTTTGTCAGGGTGAAGCAGATTCTTATTTCCGACACCAACGGAAAGACGGATGAAGAAAATCTCGCTCTTATTCAGGATATTTACAGTCAGCTGGAAAACGGCGGTGATTTCGAAACACTGCTTGGGATGTACGGACAGGATCTGTATATGTTCAACAACGATGATGGGTACTACATTGCGCCCGGTTCCCGGTATACGGAATTTGAGGAAGCGGCTTTTTCCCTGGAAGTTGGCGAATACAGCGGTATCGTAAAGACTTTGGCAGGTTACAGTATTATTATGCGTTATGAAAAGGATCAAGAATACCTGGATACTCATTTCGATGAGCTTTGTCAGGAATATTATGACGGCGCTTACAATACGATTCTGGAAGCACACGCTGCTTCCTTGACTATGACTCCCCTTCCGGCGCTGGACAACTACACTATTTTAACTATGGAGTAACAAGAATCTCATGAGACGTTACAGACGAAGTGCCAATCAAAAAATCAAATTTGTTTTCAAGCGGATTCTTTTCGTTCTGTTCTGTGCTGCACTGATCATCGGATTTGCCATTCTGACCGGAAATCTGCTGCAGAACAAAGTGGATGCTGCCAACGATAGGCTGGAATCCTTGCCGGATGCGCCGGAAAACAGTCCGGAAACAGGCGATCTGCTTCCGGATCTGGAAATAAGCGGTGATGTGTATTCAGAACTTACCGTTGCGGCTTCCGGCGTTATTCTGGGCAGCCATGCAACGGATGATGATCTGATCCTCAGAGTCAACACCGTCGCGGAAACGTATGACACAGTTTCCGTCACTTTATCGGATGAAAACGGTATCGTATATACTTCCCCTGCCCTCCTTGATGTACTGCGTTTGCCGGAGGATGAAGGGGACGATGCGTATCGGGCGTTGATTTCTCTTTGTACCGCAGCAAAGGCGAAGAATCTTCGTATTTCCGGTGTTCTGTACTCCTCCCTGCCTGTAATGGAAGCGGATGCTGCGGCACTTGTGGATGCAACACTGGCAGGAGAGTTATATGAACTGGGTTTCGACGAAGTTCTTTTCACCCATGTTATGCCTGAAGAAACGGACAAGGAGCGTATTCAGATTGCAAAGGAGTATCTGGAAAAAGTTCGAAATACCATCGGTTCCGGGCTGACCATCGGTGTTGTTCTGCCGGTCTCGGTTTATAGGGATGTTACCTTCACCCAGCAGGTGCAGATGATGGCTTCCGCGGCGGATTTTCTGGCTGTGGATCTTACTGCGGTCACCACGGTCAACGATGAACCGGAGATGACACTGGAGAAGGTCTGCCTATCCCTCAGGGGAATGTTTCAGGTGTATAATCTCCGGATTATACTTGCCAATCCCAATATGTCCCAGCTGGCGGAGCAATATGATCTGCTGACCAGCATGGAGCTTACCAATATTCAGTTCCTCGGTGAAATTACGCCGGCTGTTTTGGCTGAAGCCTATACCCAGACCAGCGATGAATCCGCTGCAGATACCGCTTCCGAATCCGAAACTTCCGGTGATCCCCAGCCGCAGAAAAATCCCTATGCCACAAGCGGAAGCAACAATACCGGCAATACAGGTGATGATGACTCGGCTGAAACCTATTACCAAAGCGGTACTTCCGGAAGCTCCTGGTATTGATGAAAACACTTGATTATACTTATTCAGCCAATCGGGAGATGTATCCGGAGTTGTGTTTCGATCTACATGGTCATGTAATATCTATACCAACTCTGGATATTTCTTTACCTTCTGTCCTGAATGCCGCTGAGAAGCTCTTTTATAAAGATCTTGCCGTCCGGGACAGAACGACATTCCGCAGATTTTGTCGTGACGCCAGTGATGTGCCTCACAGTCTGACAGGAAGCAGTATCACTCTTCCGCTGCAGGGAAATGACAAATTCACTGCCGTACTTTGTGTTTGCCGACAGGACAATACGGTATTGGTTCGGTGCATCCGGAATCCCTGGAATATTTACGATCCGTCTCTGCCGGTTTTTCAGAATCTGACCGGGATTGTTAAACAGTTCTGTCAGGAATGTACGGCTCTGGATGAACAGCTATTGAGCGGTGCTTCCGTTTCCTGTACTTCCGGTGAATCTTTTCCCTTATTGTCCCGTGAAATGCCGGGGTATGTCTCGGAAACCGCTGAGAATATGCGTGCGGGTGGTGACAGACTTTGCGATATACGGGAGCTGACTTCGTGGATGCTTGCCAGAATACGGGAGAATCCGCTGTATGGGGATACGGTGATTTCCCTGTACGATCCCCTTGGGACGGGTGTTTCCGGAAAAGCGGAGCTGCAGATTCCGCTGCATCTCAGTGGGTGGATGTATGTGTTTCTGATGCTGACGCATATGATGGTTTCGCTCTCCACTGACCGGAAATTGTATCTGTCGCTGCTTCACTACGAGGATAGAGTTGATTTCCGATGGGAAATTGCCGCCAATCTTTCTGCGAAGCATTTTACGACCGACCGGTCCCTTTCTGCCATCGCCGATGCGGTTCCGGCACTTCGGATTCCAGCGGAATTTGTGCAGGCTTTATGCAGGAGACATGGATTTACGGCTGAGATCAACGCAGTTCATTCCCGGCTGTGCTGTACGGTTACGGTGCATCAGTTTACGGAACATCTGTTGGATTTCAAGTTCAACGATCCCCTCGGACGTGCGGCGGAATATTATCCGGAAGCGGCTGCCTTAACGGAAAAACTGCAGGTGCTCAATGAACGCCAAGAAGAAGGATCATCAGGAGAATAATATCCCATGCATCGCTTCCGTCTGCCAGCAAAAGTATGATCACGATTATCAGTAGCCATTCTTCCCTGCCCAGTGAATGGAGCAGTCCTGTGAGCAATTCGTTCATCTGGGGAGAATAGTTCTGTATCGGTTTCACAGTGATCTTTCCTGTTTTCTGTGTGTTATCTTCCTGTATAGCTTCTGATTCGGTACATTCCGGCTGGTCTTCCGCCGGGAATTCGGATCCTTCTTTTGACAGATCGCTGTCTGCTGTACGGGATGGATCGGTATACTGTTGGTCTTCCATTGTATACAGCTTCTGTTCCGGGGGATGTATTTTTCCTTCGCTTCGGGAGGATGGTTCGTGCGGTGGGGATGCTCGGAACGCACTGCCTTTATATCCCGGCGGGATATGAATGCGGCCGTCGTCCCATATATTCTTTCCGAGATTGCTGCCTCGTGAATACATATTCTCTCCTTTTATCCGGATTGGTTGTCGTTTGTTCCGCCCGGCTGTACGGACTGCATAACACCCAGGACTTCCCCAAGCTGCATGGCGTTCATGGCTTTGTCGATCAGACTGCATCTTGCCGGACTCAGATAGGGTTTCAGGGCGCACAGAAGTTTGTTTCTTTTGTCCTTACTGCCGGGTTTCCACAGCTTGGCAATTCCGGGCGGAATGGTTTCTGCTTTACTGTTGGATGAATGTTCTGACGGGTGGTCATCCTCGTTGTTGTGTTGATGAGAGGATTCACGGTCAGATTCTTCATTTTGTTTATCGTTTCCCTGCAGTCCAAACATATTGAGCATTTCCGGTAGTTTGGACATGATTTTTTCAGTGTCGATTTCTGTATTGTCGCTCTTGTCTCCTTTGATCTCCTTGACCAGCGCTGTGAATTCCGGATTCTGCAGAATATTCTGCACCATTGTGTTCAGATCTCCATCCATTTTATCACCTGCTTCAATGTGTGGACTTATATATATCCATCAATGTCATGACTCTTTCTATATCGGCATCGGTTACGTCAGTAAGTACCGCGCGCAGTTTTCGCATGGATACGGGATCCATGTTTTTATCCGGAGGATTGGCGCCGTTAGCCGTCATCAGAAGTTTCAGCATCTGCCAGAGTTTTTCGTCCGGCAGTGCCAGCATATTGTCGATTATTTTCCTGTCAATCTTCATACAGTTGCATCCTTTCGCAAATGTGGTTCAATGCAGTATACGCCGGATACACAAAAAGGTTACGGCGATCGGGGGTACTTATTTTGAGAATTCTTGTTTTTTCCGACAGTCACGGAAATCCGAACACCATGCTTCAGGCGGTGAAAACCCATCTGGAACACGGTGGTGTGGATATGTTGATTCATCTTGGGGACGGTTACCGGGATTTTATGGCACTGACAACGCGGTATCCCGACATTCCGGCGCATATGGTCAAAGGAAACTGGGATGAAAGTTTTATGCCGGAACCCCTTCTGCCGAAAGAAAAAATTGTGGAAGCGGAAGGATTTACGTTTTTGCTGATGCATGGTCATACACGCGGAGTCAAAAGGGATCTCCAGCAGGCGGCGGATACGGCGGCAAGATGCGGTGCGGATGTGCTTCTGTACGGGCACACGCATCTGGCTGTGGACCAGAAAATGGATACCGGTTTCGGGAAGACGGTACGAACCATCAATCCCGGTACTGTGGGCAGCGGATACAAACCCACGTATGCCCTTTTGGAAATTGTGTCCGGTCAGCTGCTCTGCGGTTTCGGACGTCCGAATGGGTGAGTTTTTTTCTGGTTCGGGTTGACTTTACCCAAGGACTGTGCTATAATCATTTCAGCCAAATACCAACAGGCGGAATACTCTGTTGTTTGAGAAAGGATTTTTAATTATGATGAGAATTGGTCAGATTTATCCCTATGACAATCCGGCTTATTTCCACGATGCTAAAGCGAACGGTCTGAAATTTATTGAGGTCTGCTGCAATTATGGTCCGGATAATGATCATTTTATTGCTTCGGTTGAAAACATGAAAAAAGGAATCGCTGAATCCGGTGTGGACGTTTCCTGCGTAGGCAGATGGAATCATGAGATGATGGCGGACGGTAAGATTGTCCCCGAACAGCAGGCAAGCTACAAAGCACTTCTTAATGCCGCTATTGAAGTAGGTGCCAAGACCTTTGTGTGCGGTGCAAACTATGACGACAGCATCAGCCTGTACCGCAATTACACCAATGCCATTGCTTTCTTCGGTGATCTGATCGAACAGGCACAGGGCAGAATCAAGATTGCCATCCAGAACTGTAACTGGAACAACTATATTGTTTCTCCCAGAGAATGGGAAGTTGTGCTGGGCGAACTGCCCGAACTTTGCCTCAAGTATGACCCTTCCCACGCGTACAACCGGGATGCCGATTATCTGGCAGAAATGTCTGACTGGGGTGAAAGAATTGCTCATGTACATATCAAGGGCACTACACACGCCGGTAAGCGCTGGGTGGATGATCCGCCGGCAGGTATGGACGATTTGAAGTGGAGCTCCATTTTCGCCGTGCTTTATGCAAGAGGTTACGATGGTGACCTGAGTCTGGAACCGCATTCCGAAACATGGAGTGGTGAGCTTGGCAATAAGGGTGTTGAATTTACCAAGAAGTATATCAAGCAGTTTATTCTGTAAGCTGTGTAAATAACAGGGGAGAGAGAAACTTTTTTGAAAAAAGCTTCTCTCTCCCCTGATTTTTATATTCAGTTTGCTTGCTTATGCCCAGGACATTGTGGTGGGCTTGGGTTCGTGCATGATGACGGTCTTCAGGCAGTCAATGGCTTTGGACAGACCTTCGTCGATGGACATCAGGCTGTCTTCGTGTTCGATGGACATTACGCGGTCGTAGCCAACCAGACGCAGGTTGTCCATGATGTCTCTCCAGTATGCTGCATCGTGACCGTATCCTACTGCGCGGAACACCCATGCACGGTTGGCTTCGTCACCGTAGTGCTTGGTATCCAGTACGCCGATACGGGCGGTGTTGATGGCGTCGATCTTGGTGTCCTTGGCGTGAACGTGGTAGATAGCGTCACCCAGCATACGAATGGCTGCTGCGGGATCCATTCCCTGCCATACCAGATGGGAGGGGTCGAAGTTTGCGCCGATTACAGGACCAACGGCTGCACGGAGCTTCAGCAGGGTTTCGGTGTTGTAGCAGCAGAAACCGGGATGGAGTTCCAGAGCAATGTGCTTTACGCCGTGTGCTTCGGCAAATGCGCCTGCTTCTTTCCAGTAAGGGATCAGCACTTCGTTCCACTGGTAATCCAGAACAGCGAGGAAATCTTCCGGCCAGGGACAGGTGACCCAGTTCGGATACTTGGCACCGGGCGCATCACCGGGACAACCGGAGAAGGTGATAATGGTATCTACACCGACTTTTTCAGCCAGCAGGCAGGCATTGCGGAAGTCCTTATCAAAGGATGCTGCGATTGCCGGATCGGGATGTACGGGGTTGCCATGACAGGACAGTGCGGCAAGTTCCATATCGTATTTCTTGAAAGTAGCCAGCCATTCCTGCAGTTTTGCTTCATCAGCCAGCAGAACTTCGGGGTCGCACTGGTTCTTTCCGGGATAGCCACCGCAGCCGATTTCAACCGCTTCAACACCCAGCGCTTTCAGGGTTGCCAGAGTTTCGTCGAGGGTTTTATTCGGATACAGATTTGCAAATACACAAAGTTTCATTTCTTATGTTTCCCTTCTATGTAATCAGAAATTACTTGTCAAAGCGATAGATTTCTCCGGTTTTTGCGGATTCGTAGATACCCTCCAGAATCTGGGTGATGCAATATGCCTGTTCGGGCAGAACGCAGGGATCCTTGTCCTTCAGAATTGCATTGATCCACTGACGCGCTTCACGTGTGGAAGGATCGCCGCTGCTGTCGCCGTCATAGAATGCTACACCGCCTGCGGACATACTGGGTTTCATAACGTACTGTCTGCCGTTGCGTACACCGTTGATGCGTACGCCGTCCCACATATCGCCGCCTGCCAGAGTACCGCAGAAGGAGGTGGTTGCTTCACGTACTTCCAGGGTGTTCAGCGCCCAGGAAGATTCCAGATAGATGGTTGCGCCGTTTTCCATTACTACGAAACCGAATGCACAGTCTTCTACGGTAAACTTTTCGGGATCCCAGTTGCCCCATGCGTTGCCGGTGTCAGTCTGGTTGTTCAGTGCGTGGTAGGAAGTACCTACACAATACTTGGGCTTGTAGTTGTTCAGAATCCACAGGGTCAGGTCCAGTGCGTGGGTTCCGATATCAATCAGGGGACCGCCGCCCTGTTCTTGTTCGTTCAGGAATACGCCCCAGGTAGGAACGGCACGACGACGGATAGCGGTAGCCTTTGCATAGTAAATGTCACCGAAGGTACCGTCCATTGCTTCCTGCTTCAGATACAGAGCTTCGTTGGTCTGACGGTTCTGATAACCAATGGTCAGTTTCTTGCCGGTTCTCTTGGCTGCGTCCAGCATTTTCTTTGCTTCTGCGGAGTTGATAGCCATGGGCTTTTCGCACATTACATGCTTGCCGGCTTCCAGGGCATCTACGGTGATAAAGCTGTGTGCACGGTTAGGGGTACATACGTGTACAACATCGATGGTCTCATCTTTCAGCAGTTCCTTGTAATCTTCGTACACAGCTGCATCGGGTGTACCAAACTTTGCTTTTGCGGCTTCCGCTTTGGATACGATGATGTCACAGAAAGCAACCATTTCTACCTCTTTGATTTTTGCAAGGGAGGGCATATGTTTGCCGTTTGCAATTCCTCCGCATCCGATGATACCAACTCTCAGTTTTTCCATGTTTTTTTCCTCCTAGTAAATAAGTTTCATATAAATTTCATCAGCCATATATTTTTGGCTGGTGTTTACTTAGTTTTTTGTGGGTTCCTCTGCAGTCCTTGTGATGACAAGACCGAGTTTACCCTGTCTTTCCCCGGACCAGATGATCTTGCGGGGGCATTTATCCACACATACATCACAACCGGTACATTTTTCGTAGTCAATGACTGCAATGCCTTCGTTTACCGTAATGGCACCGGCTTCACAGTTACGCTGGCAGATTTTACAGGAAATACAGCCAACGTCACAGTATTTGCGGATTCTCTTCCCTTCGTCGGTGGAACTGCATCCTACCCAATGTTTGGAATCGAAGGGGATGAGACGAATAATCTTTTTCGGGCAGATGTGGGTACATACGCCGCACCCGGTGCAACGGGTATAGTCTACGACTGCAACGCCGTTTACCACAGTAATTGCGCCGAAGGGACAGGCTCTGACACAGCTGCCGAGACCGATACATCCGTTGGGACAGAGGTTTTCACCGCCGCCGCTTCTCGCCGCTGCCGCACAGTCCGGAACACCTTCGTACAGGTATTTTTTCTTTACGTATTCATTGGCACCGGAACACATAACCTGTGCGCGCATACGTTTCTGTTCGCCGGCTTCCACGCCCATAATGGCGGCAATCTGGTTGGCTACTTCAGCGCCGCCGGCTGTACAGGCATTTACCGAGGCTTCGCCTTTGCTGATTGCCTGTGCCAGTGCGGAACATCCGGCATAACCGCATCCGCCGCAGTTTGCTCCGGGGAGGCAGGCGGTTATGGCTTCTGCCCGTTCATCGGTTTTCATAGCGAATGCACGGGCTGCCACTGCCAGCAGAATGCCCATTGCGGCACCGAGAAGAATAAAGATCAGAACGGGTATCAGGATTGTTTTCATGTTTTGTCCTCCGTTCTAAAATTTCATGCCGGAAAAGCCGGAAAATGCCATGGCTACCAGACTTGCCGCAATCAGAAGAATCGGGAATCCTTTGAAGGATCTAGGCGGTCTGGCAAAAGCAAGGCGTTCTCTGACACCTGCAAATACGGTAATCGCCATTGTGAATCCGATTGCCGCGGAAAAGCCGAATACAACGCTTTCAATGAAGTTGTAACCTTTCTGGATGTTGACCAGTGCGGAACCGAGTACGGCGCAGTTGGTGGTGATCAGCGGCAGGAAGATACCGAGGGCACTGTACAGCGCGGGGATATACCGTCTTAAGAACATTTCAATGAACTGTACCAGTGCGGCAATAACCAGAATAAATGCGATGGTCTTCAGGTACTCTAATCCGGCAGGTTCCAGAAGCAGGTAGTATACTGCCCAGGTAACGGCGGAGGAAACGGTGATAACAAAGGTTACTGCCATACCCATACCCAATGCGGTCGAAGGCTTTTCGGATACGCCAAGGAAGGGACAAATGCCGTAGAATCGTGAAAAAATAAAGTTTTCCGCGAGGACGGCTGAAAACATGATCATAAAAATTTCAGGCATCGGCGTCCTCCTTTCCCGTTTCTACGATGTTTATTGCAGGTACTTCGTCTGTCAGCTGTGCGGATTCCTCGGGAAGGAATTCCGTTTCGGCTGCACGTGCTTCGTTTTTGCGTACGATCTCGCCGGTTACGGGGTCTTTGACCAAGGTGGGATGATAGCCGTTTTCAATGGCGTCAATTTCCAGTGCCTGACGGCGTTTTCTTTCGCTTGACATATTGCCGATCTTCTGCACCAGAGCGATCAGGAAGCCCAGGGTAAGAAATGCACCGCAGGGAAGCAGGAAGATGGTCGCGGGAGAGAACCAGTCCCCGAGAATCTGGATACCGCCCGTACCGTCAGTGGCTGCGAACAGCTTGCCGCTTCCCAGCAGTTCACGTACGGCGGAGATGGCAACCAGTGCAAGGGTGAAGCCAAGTCCTATGGACAGACCGTCCACCATGGAAGGAACAGGTTTATTTTTGGAGGCGAAGGCTTCTGCTCTGGCAAGGATGATACAGTTTACCACGATCAGGGGGATAAACAGACCGAGAGATGCGTCAATCGCCGGGAAATAGGCTTTGATCAGCAGTTCCACCGCTGTTACGAAGCCGGAAATAATGACTATGTAGGAAGCAATACGTACTTCCTTGGGAATCAGGTTGCGGACGAGGGATATAAACAGGTTGGAACAGATGAGCACGAAGGTTACGGCTGTTCCCATGCCTATTGCATTGATCACCGATGTGGTTACAGCCAGTGTGGGACACATACCCAGAAGCTGAACGAATGTGGGGTTATTGGTGAGAATGCCTTCCTTCATCTGTTTTAAAAATTTTGAATGCATGGAATCATTCCCTCCTTACTTTCTGACATAATTCGGCCGGGAAGGTTTTTTCTCTGTTTCTTCTTCCTCAGCTTCGGTTTCATCTTCCGGGGGCTGCGTTTCGAAAGGTTCGGTTATCCAGTTGTCCCATTCTTCGGTTTCAAACTCGGTTTCTGTCGATTCGGTTTCGGTTTCCGCAGAATCTGTTTCCTCTGCTTCTGTTTCAGTCTCGATCGGCTCGGTATCTGCCGGTTCTGTTTCCGGCGGCTCGGTTTCTTCGGGCCAGGTTACCTCAGGCTGAGTTTCTGTCGGCCAGGTAACCACGGGTTGGGTCTCAACCGGTTCGTTTTCTTCTGACTCGGTTTCCATCGGTTCCGTTTCTTCCGGCTCAGTCTCTTCAGGCTCGGTTTCTGTGAGATCGGTTTCTACCGATTCTGTTTCTACAGGGTCTGTTTCCGGCGGTTCAGTCTCAGGAGAATCCGTTTC
This sequence comes from Clostridia bacterium, assembly GCA_017467815.1. Classification (GTDB taxonomy): domain Bacteria; phylum Bacillota; class Clostridia; order Oscillospirales; family CAG-272; genus UMGS1696. The sequence continues at coordinate 34,776 of JAFUKI010000158.1, read as the reverse complement.
CACCGGTTCGGTTTCTGAAGGCTGCGGTACGGGAATGGGGGTATCAGACAATTTCTGAACCAGTGCAAGTGCCGTATTTACGCCTTTGGTCACAGCTTTGGAGCTGATGGTTGCACCGGCAATGCCGTCTATGGATTCACCTACGGCAAAGGGACCGGATTTATTCAGGAACTGGCTGAGAAAGCCCTCGGAGTTTGTTTTGGAGCCGACACCGGCAGTTTCTTTTATTTCCACTATGGTGATTCCCACCACTGTATTTTCTGTATTGATGCCCACCATCATACTGATGGGATTCTCATAACCGTCGGGTGTCACGTTGACGCAGTATCCGATGAATGTACCACCTTTATAAATACGGTACACCTTTCCGGAAACGGTTTCTGTGTCCATTTCGGTTTTTACAATGCCGTCGCCGCCGTGCATTTCCACAAGGTCACCTTCGGGGAAAACTCTGAGAATCGCCGCGTCACGGGCTTTTATGTTGTTTTCCGCAATGACATCTTTTGTCAGGTTGTTCACCACGGACAGCAGTAAAGCAACGAAGGCACAGATGGCAGTAAGTACGACGACCATGCGAATTGAGTAACCGGTACTGGCGGGGCCGGTGGGTTTTGCAGGTTCGGGTCTGTTTTCTTCTTCTTCGATATCCACAGTCCCTTCGTTAAGCTCCGCGATTTCCAGTTCGATGAATTCCTCATCCAGCTGTACGGTTTCCGTCGGTACTTTTTCCGGAATTTCCGTTTCTTTTATTTCGGTGAGTTCGTTGTTCAGTATTTCATTTGCCATCAGGATTACCTCCAAAACGACGGGGGATGGTCAGCTTATCAATGTATCCAACAAGCACATTCATAATCAGTATTGCAAAGGATACGCCTTCGGGATAGGAACCGAAATACCGGATCAACACGGTAAGACAACCACATCCTATACCGAAAATCAGTCTTCCCTTGGATGTAACCGGACTGGTGGTGTAATCCGTTGCCATGAAAATAGCACCTAAGAACAGACCGCCGGAGAAAATTTCCGCAAGCATAAAGTCTGCCGCAACACCACCGTGCTGGGGGAACAGGTAGGTCAGGAGTGCCACGGTACCGATATAAGCCACGGGGATATGCCAGGTGATTACGCGGCGTACCAACATATAGATGCCGCCGGCTGCCAGCATGAATGCGGATACTTCCCCGATACAGCCGCCTACGTTTCCGATGATGTTGTCCAGCAGGTGAATGTCCGGGAGGGTACCTTCCTTCAGGGAGGCGAGGGGGGTTGCGCCGGCGATGATGTCACCTTCTGCCAGTTCGATCGCAACACTGTTGATTTTTGCACCGGCTGCCGGGAAACGGCTCATAAATCCTGCCCATGCGGTAAACAGGAATACTCTTGCTGCCAATGCGGGGTTTACAAAGTTTTTACCGATGCCGCCGAAAAGCTGTTTTACCACTACGATGGCGAAAAATCCGCCGACTACAGGCAGCCACAGGGGAACGGACACCGGCATATTCATGGCAAGGAGCAGACCGGTTACTGCTGCCGACAGGTCACTGACTGTGATCGGGCATTTCAGAATTTTTTCCGTCAATGCTTCAAATCCCACGCAGCTGGCTACGGAAAGTACTGCAATCATCAGTGCTCTCCAGCCGAATACATACACGCCCCACAGAAATGCCGGCATCAGTGCGATCAGTACATCCAGCATAATGGAGGAGATGTTCTCGTGGCTGCGGATATGGGGAGAGGGGGAGACGGTCAGAAATACCGGTATGGGCACCTTTTTTTCTTCGGTCTGAACGTCATTATCCGTTGTCAGGATCGTTTTCTCATTTTTGTCCACGGTATTTTACCTCGTTACTTCTGTTTGCTCTGGTTGGGCGACAGGGCGTCCCGTTTCTTCTGCTCGGCACGGATCGTTGCCTTAGCCATACGGATAAACTGAACGATCTCTACGCCGCCCGGACAGTTATAGGAGCAGGAACCGCATTCCACACAGCTCATTGCACCGTACTTGGCAGCGTTTTCGTGATCACCGATTCGGGAATACTGGGCAATATAGTTGGGCATCAGGTGCATTGGGCAGTTGCGGACGCATTTTCCGCAGCGGATGCAGGTTTCGTCTGCGTTCTTCCGTTTGTCAAACCGGTTGGAGAACAGCAGAATCGCGCTGGTTCCCTTTACGACCGGGGTGCGGATATCCCACTGTGCCTGTCCCATCATGGGTCCGCCGGCAATAATTTTCTTCGGGGTACGGGACAAGCCGCCGCAGAATTCGATAATATCCCCAATAGAGGTGCCGATGGGTACCAGCAGGTTCCGGGGATAGCGGATACAGTCACCGTCCACTGTGATGATACGTTTTACCAGCGGCATTCCCCGGGAAAAGGCGCGGAAAATGGCGGAACAGGTTTCTGCATTGAAGATCACACAGCCAACATCGGCAGGCAGTTTTCCGGCAGGCAGTTCTTCTCCGGTAAGAGCAAATATCAGCTGCCGTTCATCCCCCTGGGGATACTTGGTCTTCATGACTTTAACTTCGATCATATTGGATTCCGCTGTCAGCTCTTCCAGCTTATTGATGGCGTCCAGCTTATTGTCTTCAACAGCCAGCCATGCGGTATGTACGCCGAAAGCCTTCAGGAGAATCTTTACGCCGTTGATGACGGATGCCGGGTTTTCCAGGAGCAATCTGTGGTTTGCTGTAATAAAGGGTTCGCATTCGGCGCAGTTTACGATAATTTTGTCAACCTTACCGACAGCGGACTGGATCTTGGCGTAGGTGGGGAAAGATGCGCCGCCCATACCGGTAATCCCCGCTTCTCTGACGATCCGGATGATCTCTTCAGTGGAAGCATCACTCAGTCGTCCGTGATAGGGAGTAAGGTCGGGACACGGTGTATCCAGACCGTCATTCTCAATGATTATGCTTTTTACAATACTGCCGTTGGAGGTGGGTCTTTCCGCAATGTCCATTACTTTACCGGATACACTTGCGTGGACGGGACAACCCAGGCCTTCTTTTACATCACCGATTTTCTGTCCTACGGTTACTGTATCACCTACAGCTACAAGGGGTTCGCAGGGGACACCGATATGCTGTTGGAGGGGGATGGCTACCGATTTGACAGGGGTGAACGCTTCAATACGACAGCGTCTTGTGTTTTTATATTCTTCTACGTGGATACCACCATTAAAGGTATATGCCAAGTCTTTCACCTCACGTTCATGATTGGAGACAATGATACCAAAATATCATGTTACATTATACTATAAAATTGTATATAAAACAAGTCAGATTTTTGAAATTTAGGCATAAAACCATAAAGATTCTCACTTTTTTCATGTTATTTCAGAATTCTGAATCCTTTATATTGTATAACAGAAACGGAAACTGTCCCAAATCTGCGGTTTTTCAGGACAATCACGTATATATCGGTATTTTTTGTCAACATACTTTCGGCAAATTGACAAAACACATTTTATATGGTACAATACAAAATATGGAAACCATACGTTTTTTGTATGCAGCTATGACCGAAATACCTTCAGGAGGTTATCAATATGACAACAATCAGACAGACCAAGCTGGATGTATGGGCGGCGGATATGAACGGAGAAAGCACTCTGCCCATGCTGTACGATGCCGCAAAGATCGGCAGTCCGGCGAAAACCATACTCAGCGAAGACGATGAGCTGTATGTGGGTTACGGCAGAATGCACTCGGCATTTCCCTACAGATCCCAGGACTGCTATTCCAGAGAACTGAATACATTCGGGCTGGATGCTGTTGTACTGGAAAACGATCATCTCAGAGCTTCTTTCATTCCGGATCAGGGAGGCAAGCTCTGGTCGCTTTACGACAAGGATGCAGGCCGTGAGCTTCTGTTCGCCAATCATGTATTCCGTCCCGCTTATCTTGCACTGCGCAATGCGTGGGCGTCCGGCGGGATTGAGTGGAACTGCGGTGCATTCATCGGGCACAATCCTCACACCTGTGCGCCTATGTTTACTGCGGTGATTGATGCGGAAAACAGCGGACTGGGCTGCCCTGTTCTGCGTTTTTACACCTACGAAAGAATCCGTTCCGTGACACAGCAGATGGATTTCTACCTGCCGGAGGATTCTAAATTCCTGCACTGCCGTATGCGTGTTGTGAATGATGATGTGGAAGTTGTACCCATGTACTGGTGGTCCAATATTGCTGTTACCACCAATGAAAAGGCACGCTGTGTTGTCCCTGCGGATTTCACCTATACGGATGTGGACGGACAGATCGGCTGTGTGGATGTTCCGTATTTTAACGGCATGGACATTACCTATCCCACCAACACGCCCACTTCCCGTGACTATTTCTTCAAAACATTCAAAAATCACAGACAGTATACCAGCCATCTGGATGAAAACGGATACGGTCTTGTGGAAACCTCCACTTCCCGTCTGAAGGGCAGAAAGCTCTTTGTATGGGGACGCGGTCAGGGCGGTAAGAAGTGGCAGGAATACCTCTCCGGTGATGACGGTCACGGTACTTACGGGGATGGCAAATACTGTGAAATCCAGTGCGGTCTTGCCTGCACGCAGCACGAATGTCTTCCCATGCCGCCCAAGACTGCGTGGGAATGGATCGAGTATTACGGTGCGGTAACGGCGGATCCTGCGAAGATTCACGGAGAATGGCATGATGCACAGGCGGAACTGGAAAGATGTCTGGATGCGGCTGCTCCTCTGGATGCTATGGAGGAAGAACTGAAGAATACACATAAAATGGCAACTTCTCCTGCGGATCGTCTGCTTCAGGAAGGATACGGTTGGGCTGCGCTGGAAAACAAGCGCCGCGAAAAGGCAAAACTTGCGCCTATGTCCCCGCATCTGGATTTTGGCAAATGCGGCAAGGAACAGGAAATGTGGCTGCAGCTTTTGAACACCGGTTCCCTGCGTACGGCTGACAATGCATGCCCCTGTACGGCACCGGTTTCCTATCAGCGTAGACCCGAATGGCTCGCACTGCTGGAAGCGGCAGCAAACGGTCCCGACAGGCATTTCTGGCTGACCCATTATATGCTCGGTTGTGCGTATATTGCAGATGCGGAGCTGGAAAAAGCGGAAAAGGCGCTGGAAAAATCCGCTGCTCTGAACCAAAATGCGTGGAACACTTATGCATTTGCCGAACTGTACAGACTCAAAAAGGATCGTGTACTTTCTGCACGGACGATGGCTGCGGCTGCAAGAATGGCACCGGATGATGTATCCCTGTGCAAGATGGCGGCAAAGGCACTTCTGAATGCGGACCTGCACGAGGAACTTGCTGTGTTTGTGGAAGCGCTTTCCGATAAAATGAAACAGGTACCGAGAATCAAGCTGTTCCGTGCAACTTCGGCTGTGAAATGCGGCAATGTGGAGCTTGCTGAGGAAATTCTCTATGAAAACGGCGGTTTGGAAGTTCCCGACATCCGTGAAGGCGAAGTCAGCATCACGGACCTCTGGTTCCAGATCGAGGAAAAGAAGGCACAGAGAGAAGGACGTGAATTTGACAGAGCAAGTGTGCGTCCGCCGCTGAAGTTCGACTTCCGTATGAATGTTGCGGATTGAGTGGAATAAATAAATTTTTTGGGGGAAGAAAAACTTTTTGACAAAAATTTTTTCTTCCCCAAAACCCCATCTTTTCAAAAAGTTTCAAAAAAGAAGCTATTTAATCCTACATATATATGACTGTTTAGTCCCATATGTATTTCTTCAGAAAAACCATTTTTTAAGTTTTTGGGAAAGTGGTAGGGGTTTTAGGGGAGTGAGAAAAACTTTTTCGTAAAAAGCTTTTCTCACTCCCCTATTCCATTCACAATATTTATTTTATTCGTATCTGCCGTAGTTCTGCAGTGCTGCTCTTCGGTCATCAGGCTGCTATCATCGTCATTGGGGTTTCGGATCGTCTTATTTGTTTTTTGGGATTTTCACACCCGGGAATTCCTTCAGGAAGGTAATGTTTTGTTCCTCCACGGTAAATACGCGGCCATTCAGGTATGCCAGTTCTTCCGGAAAGTCGAAGGATAATTTATAGGAATATAGTGCCTGATAGCTGTATCCTTTTTTCCGGTCTTCCCTGTTGACGCCGTACTTGCCCTCTCCCAGAAGCGGATAGCCTGCGTATGCCAGATGGGCACGGATCTGGTGGGTTCTGCCGGTCAGCAGTTCTACTTCCAGCAAGGACAGATCCCCCTCTTTTCTGTAGGCAAGTTTCCTGTATCTTGTCAGAATCTCCTTGCCGCCGGGTACGGAATGATCAAACACCTGTACGATTTTGGTTTTGTAATCCTTACGCAGCCAGCCTTTCAGCGTTGCTTCGTTCCGGGCATTTCCGTGGACGGCACACAGATATTTTTTGTGTACTCTGCCCTCCCGGATGGCTTCATTGATCAGACGCAGGGCAGGTGCGTTTTTGGCGAGTATCACAATGCCGCCGGTGTTCCGGTCGATACGGTTGCACAGTGCGGGGGCGAATGAGTTTTCGTTATCCGGCTGATATTCGCCTTTTTTGACCAGATATGCCTGCAGTGCGAACAGGAGGGTTTCTCTTTCGCTGGCATCTGCGGTATTTTTGTCCCCTTCGTCCCCTACGTGTACCAGAACACCCGGCTTTTTGTCGCACAGGAGGATGTTTTCGTCTTCATATACGATCTCCGGTACCAATTTGACCCGTTCATATTCCGCTTTTTCCGGGGTATCGCTGAAGAATTCATCGGGGATGTACATTTCCACGATATCCCCTTCGGTGAGGATATCCTTTTCGTGGGCGCGCTTTCCGTTGAGCTTGATGCGCTTTGTACGGATGTATTTATACATAAGGGACAGGGGCAGTCCCCGAACCGTTTTGGTAACAAACTTGTCCAGTCTCTGCCCCGCATCGTTTTTATTTACTGTATAGCTGTGCATTTTACTTTGTACCGAACAGACGATCACCGGCATCACCCAGACCGGGGATGATATAGGCGTGATCGTTCAGGTAATCGTCAAGAGCTGCCGCAAAGATTTCTACATCGGGATGATCCGCCTGCAGACGTTCCACGCCTTCGGGTGCTGCTACCAGGCACAGCAGTTTGATCTGTGTACAGCCGCGCTTCTTCAGCATATCAATAGCACCGGAAGCGGATCCGCCGGTTGCCAGCATGGGGTCACACAGAATGATATAGCGTTCACTTACGTCAAAAGGCAGCTTGCAGTAGTATTCAACAGGTTCGTGGGTATCGGGGTCACGGTACAGACCGATATGACCAACCTTGGCTACGGGTACCAGGCTCAGAATACCGTCTACCATACCAAGTCCGGCACGAAGGATCGGAATGATTGCCAGTTTCTTACCCATGATCTTTCCGGCTTTGGTTCTGGCTATGGGGGTCTCGACCTCCACTTCTTCGATAGGCAGTTCTCTGGTGATCTCGTAACCCATAAGCATGGCGATTTCGTTCAGCAATTCTCTGAATTCCTTGCTCCCGGTGTCCTTGTCACGCATGATGGTCAGCTTGTGCTTGATCAGGGGATGATCCACAACATGAAATTTTTCGAAGTTCATAGCTTCCTCCCTATTTATATCCTGTATTCTCCACGCAGCATTGCTACGCAGATTCTTTACTTCATTATACAGCAATTTCCGCCATATTGCAAGTATATCCCGGAAATTTCTTTACTGTACATATGCATGATTTGCCTTTCGGGGACGGTATTATACTGTTTTCCTGCATAATTTTCCGTCTGAAAAAGCGGTCTGTTCTTTACAAACAAAACTTTGTATGGTACAATATATATCATGAATCTATCTCTATTATGATCGGGTACTTTCTATATGGATAACAATACCAAAAAATATACGGTTTCTTTTATTACCCTCGGATGCAGGGTGAATCAATATGAATCCGATTCCATTGCCGCCATTCTGGAGGATATGGGTTTTACGGTTGTCTCTGCCGGTGAAAAAGCGGATGTGACGATTATCAACACCTGCACCGTTACCGCGGAGAGTGACCGGAAATCCCGGCAGATGATCCGGCGTGCCGTTGCTTCCGGTTCGGCGGTGATTGTCGCCGGATGCTATTCCCAGGCTGCACCGGCAGATGCGGCAAAAATCGACGGCGTTCATTATATCTGCGGAAACGGCAGAAAATCGGAGATTCCCGGGATTGCCCTTGCTCTGGCAGAAGGAAAACTGCCGGATATCCGGGATAATGTGACGGATATTTCCGCCGAAGGATATGATCCCCTGGTTCTCCGAAAACCGCGTCGTGCACGTTCCTATATCAAGATTGAAGATGGGTGTGAGAATCAGTGTGCTTACTGCATCATTCCTTCTGCCCGCGGCAAGGTACGCTCCAAACCCATGGAGGAAATTCTTGAAGAAGCGGCACATCTTGCTTCTGTCGGTTCCCATGAGATCATTCTGACCGGGATTGAAACGGCTTCCTACGGACGGGATTTTACGGCTGTACGGAAGACTGATGACGGGGCAGTACTGACGGTTCGGAAACCCTACGGTGAAGCGCTTGCCGAGCTTCTGGAAGCTGTGGATCGTATTCCCGGTGTCTGGCGGATCGGACTGGGTTCACTGGAGCCTACGGTGATGCGTGAGGATATTGTTGGGCGGCTGGCCTCCCTTTCCCATCTGCTGCCTCATTTTCATTTTTCCATCCAAAGCGGTTCTACCGATATTCTTCACAGAATGCGGCGCAGGTATACGGCTGACATGATTTCTTCCGTTCTTGCTCGTGTTCGTAAGGCGATTCCGGGGGTAACGTTCAGTGCGGATGTGATTGTGGGATTTCCGGGAGAAACGGATGAAGAATTTCAGGAAACGGCGGCACTGATTGAGAAAGAGCGTTTTCTGCATCTCCACCTGTTCCCCTATTCCAAACGTGCCGGTACAGAAGCGGCGGTCATGCCCGGGCAGATTCCTGAGGAGATCAAAAAGAAACGCTTGAAGATTCTGGAAGATATTCAGCAGAAGATCCGGCGGGAGATGCTGGAAGATTATGTCAGAGAACACACCGATTCTCCTGTCTATGTTCTTGTGGAAAAATGGGAGAACGGGATTTCCAACGGTCATACGGAACATTATGTGGAAGTGGATATTCCCACAGACATGGATCTTACGGGCGATTGTCTTGCTGTATTTCTGACCGAAACGGACGGCATCATCTGTAAGGGTGTTCCGGCTGTACTTTAATATACTATGAAATATCGGGTATTACCGGGTCTTATGTGGATCCGTAATGCCCTTTTTCTTCTTCCTTCACGGGATGCGGATGATAAATTCTCCGTTATTTTTCTGTTTTTCGTTAGAACTGGAAGGTTTTACCAAATATAGATACCAATTTTTGGTAAGTTTTGCAAGGAGAATCCACTTGCAATTTCTTCCATTTTATGGTAAAATATGGATGTTGTTCCAGGAGATTCCTGTTCCGCTGTCAGTATTGGCGTGATCAGGGGGAAATATAAAATACAGAAAGGTATGTGGGTTTATTATGGGAAAAGAAATAAAAATTCTGATTGCAGATGAGAACAATGAGGTAAGAAAGAGCTGTCGTGATGTGCTGGGACGCAGGGACGGATGCAGTATTGATGAGGCAAAGAATGGCGAGGAAGCTCTGCGGTTTATATCTCATGGAGCGTATGACATTGTTATTGCGGATCTTTGGCTTGGCGGTATTGACGGTTTGACGCTGATCCGCAGAAGTGCTGAAGTGAATTCCGGTGCGCATCCGGCGTTTATCATTCTTTCTCAGCTTTCCACCCCCAATGTGTTCATGGATGCAAACCGTGCCGGGGCTATGCTGTGTATTACCAAGCCGGTGGATTACGCCAATCTTTCTGCTTCCGTGGAAACCATCTGCCGCAACCGCAGTGAAGAAACTCAGGAGAATTCTGCGGACACAAATGATCGTACGCCGGACATGGAAGCGCAGGTTACGCGGATCATTCATCAGATCGGTGTACCGGCACATATCAAGGGATATCAGTATCTGCGCACCGCTATTCTTATGACCATTGAGGATAACGATATTATCAATTCCGTAACAAAGGTTCTCTATCCTTCTGTAGCAAAAAAATACCAGACCACTACATCCCGTGTCGAACGTGCCATTCGCCACGCCATCGAAGTCGCCTGGGACAGAGGTGATCTGGATACTTTAAATGCCTATTTCGGCTATACCATTCAAAACAACCGCGGAAAACCCACCAATTCGGAATTCATCGCAATGATCGCAGACAATATGCGTCTCAAATACAAAATCAAATAAGCTTGCAATCCATATTTTGGGGAGTATATATTTTTGCAGGGGAGGGAGGAAAACTTTTTGTAAAAAGCTTTCCTCCCTCCCCTGCACCCCTCCTACCTTTCAAAAAACTTCAGGAAAGGGGGGGTGGGGTAGTTTTTATATATTTTTTCAGTTTTGTTTTATTGGGTGTTTCGTGTGTAGTATTATTCTTGCTGTACACATATGGGTTTTACGGATTATTACCATATTCTGCGGACTGTGGTTTCTTCTTTGATGTCCAATACGATTGTGCCTTCCAAATCGGTACGGTACAGGTCTGAGCCGCTCAGTTCGATCAGGGAGACGACTGTGCTGTGGGGATGACCGTAGGAATTGCCGTTGCCGCAGGAGATTACGCAGATATCCGGAGATATGGCATAGAAAAATTCCATGGATGTGGAAGTGGAGGAACCGTGGTGGCCGACCTGGTAGATATCGCAGTCCAGAAGAGCGGGATCGGTATTGGCAAGAACGTCTTGTTCCGCAATTTGCTCCGCATCTCCTGAACAAAGCAGGGATACGCTTCCTATATCCACTTTTGTGACGATACTGACATCGTTGAGATTGCTGTGATCCAGGTGTACGGGTCCGAGGATCGTACAGTAGATCTCTCCTGCTTCGTACCGGTTTCCGGGTTCGGCGGGAATGAGATTGAAATCATATGTATCTGACAATTCTTCCAGTACTCTGTAGTAATCGTTTCCGGGTATATCGGGGGTTATGACGTTTCGTACCGGAATGGCATCCAGTACTTCATCTGCACCGCCAGTGTGGTCATCGTGGGGATGGGTCAGGATAAGATAGTCGATCTGTCCCACATAGGTCTCCAGATACGTTACCAGAGAATCTGCAGAAGCATTGGTACCAGTATCTATCAAGACAGAATTGGTTCCCGTCATGATCAGTGTAGCGTCTCCCTGTCCCACATCTATGAAGTGAATGGACGCATCGCCGGTCAGCAGTTCCCTGGTGGGCAGCAGCTTGCCGCTTAACGAATAGGACCAGGCACCGGTACCTGCGGTCAATATGCAGATAATGCCTATGATCAGGCGAAACAATAATGCTTTCAGGGATCTTTGTTTCCTGTACTTTCTTCTTTTCTGTGCCACGATGTTCCTCTTTTCTATGTATCGGGAAGCACTGCTCCCCCACCGTTTATGTCTCCGAGCCTGCTGTATGTTTCTCGGTTATCTGCGGATCTTCCAGGATGGCGGCGATCTTCCGGGTCAGAAGCAGTGCCGGAATGCACAGTCCGAACCACAGTACGGTAAATGCCGGGCAGATCTGACCGAGGATATTGCCCCATCTTTCCGAATAGTCCCATACTTCCAGACCTAAAAACAGATTTACTACGACGCCTACACCAAATTCTATGGCGGTTATCAGCATGGCTCCTGTCAGGCACCGAAGAAAAAACGGCATTTTTCCCAGATGTTCATCCATCAGATGGATCAGCAGGAGGCAGACACCGCCGGTCAATGCCATGGTCCAGTGGGTATGTCCGCGCCACAGGATTTCCAGCAGGCTGTAGATGGCACCGCCGTACATAAAAATACAAAATGTTGTTCTTCCCTTTCTCACTTTATCACCCGGAATATAGAATGTACCATATATCTCGGATTTATGCAGCGCATGGGAGATTTTTGTCAATGCAGTGTGTGGGATAACCTGTTTAATTGGAATTATGAGTCCGTACTGTTTCTTGCGTCGCCGGAAACTTTACAGGGCGTAATCTATGAAAAATCTGCTCTGCACCAGCTGCATCGTCTTTTGCCAACCTTGATGAAACTGCCGCATAACGGGCAGATGTGTTCTCTGTTTTCGGGAATGGGACACTTTATGGGATATTTGAGTCCGCGGATGGACAGTATGTAATCATCCGGTTTGTAATAAATCCTGTCGGCAAGAATACTTGCCAGTTTATAATTGGTTTCCACCTTTTCGCCGTTTCTGCCTACGAAAACCACATCAGCCGTCAGGTATTCCGGATTTCGCATTTCGGCGTATGACAGCAATATCAGTTTTCTCTTCATACGGTACTTGGCAGACATTACTCTGCCGTAGAATGTTTTGGACAGCAGCACTCTATGGGCATGGAACGGAAAAAACGGAAGAATGATGAGCAGCGGGAAAATAAAGCTGGTAGGATGGGTAAGGGGACGTTCCCGGGTTACTGCATAGGCATACCAGGCTGCTATGACGCCCACGATCCATAAAGAAGTCAGCAGCAGTACCTTATAATATTGTCTTTTGCCCAGGGCAATCAGTTTTCTTTCCGTATTTTTGTCCAAACGGGGGTACATTTGCGGCACTCCTTTCCTATTATTGCTTTTGTCCGTTTTGGGTAATGATATCAGATCAGGCAGGATAAAATGTATGTATTTTACCCTGCCTGATTTTTTCTATGGTTCAGTGAACGTCTTATACTTCTGCAGTTGTATCGGGGATTTCTGCGGTGGGTTTGGTCTCACCCAGATACTTGGGCAGCTGCATACCTGCCATATCGAACATTTCGTTCATCGGGGGAATGGACTTCATCAGACCGGAAACAAAGTTGGCTGTGGTGTTCTTGCCGTCTTCACCGTTTCCGCCGTTGTCCCATACGGTGATCTTGTCGATCTTCAGGTTCTTGATAGCGTCAACCTGTACACGAACAAGGTCTTCCATCTTGTCGGCCAGCATCAGGCGGATCGCATCGCTGGAGTCGCCGCCTGCGGATCTCACGATCTCCGCAAAACCTTCTGCCTGCTTCATCAGGATCTGGCGTAAACCGTCAGCTTCTGCCTGCATTCTCAGCAATGTTGCGTCCGCTTCACCCTTTGCACGGCGGCGGATCTGTTCAGCTTCTGCTTCTGCCTGGAGTTCCAGTTCTTTCTTCTTGATTTCCGCCTTAACCAGCACGTCTGCTTCCAGCTTTGCCTGTTCCAGATGTGCTCTGGCAAGTTCGGCTGCCTGCTGTGCGCCGTAGGATTCTTCCAAGGCTTTTGCAGCCTGAATGTTTTCTGCAGCCGTTGCACGCTTCAGAGCCTCTGCTTCCCGCTCACGACGGACTGCTTCGGATTCTGCGATCTTTACTTTCGCTTCGTTTTCACCGGCAACTGCTTCGGAGTTGGATTTGGATACGGAAATTCTGCGCTGTCTTTCTGCCTCAGCTGAACCGATAGCACCGCTGCGTTCTGCTTCTGCTACGGATACCTTTGCGGTATTGATCGCCTGTGCTGCGGCTTCCTGACCGAGGGCTTCAATATAGCCGCTTTCGTCGGTGATGTCGGTTACGTTTACGTTGATCAGTCTCAGACCGATCTTCTTCAGTTCGGTTTCTACATTGGAAGATACGGCTTCTAAGAACTTGTCACGGTCTGCGTTGATCTCTTCAATATCCATGGTAGCGATGATCAGACGCATCTGACCGAAAATGATATCTTCGGCAACCTGTTTGATATCATCGGTTTTCATGCCCAGCAGACGTTCCGCTGCATTCTGCATTACACCGTTTTCGGTGGAGATACCAACGGTAAAACGGGAAGGTACGTCTACACGGATATGCTGTTTGGACAGTGCGTTACGCAGGTCAACAGAGATGGAGATGGGCATCAGGTCCAGGTATTCGTATGCCTGAATTACGGGCCAGATGAATGCTGCACCACCGTGGATACACTTGGCGGAACGGCTGGAACCATCCTGCGCGGAACCTACTTTACCGTAGATTACCAGGATTTTGTCCGACGGACACTTTCTGTACCGGGAGAAGATCACGATGATCGTGGTCAGTGCCAGCAGCACGATGACGCTTACCAGCATCAGTACTGTAAAGTTGATTCCGGTCCCGGTTGCTGCGCTTGCTAAAATTTTGTTCATAGGTAACCTCCTAATGAAATTGTATTTGTTTTACCGGATTAACACTGATCGGAAGACTTTGTACAGGGACTTTCCTTGAAAAACATCCGCATCCGATCACTGCGGTGTTTTTTATTTTGCCAGGGGCTCCACAACCAGCACACCGGATTCGTCGGTGGCTACCACTCTGACGCTTTCACCGGTTGCCAGTTTGCGGTCGGCGTTGGTTACGGCATTGGCTTCGATCAGTCTTTCCTGAATGGTGATGTTTACCTTACCGCTTCCCTTCATGGATTCCGGGATGGGTATGTATACCGTACCGACTTTGCCGATCGCGTAGCCGAGATTGATTGTGCCGTCATTCTGCAGCTTCATGGAAAGCTTCATCAGATAAGCAACACCTACCAGTGCCATGAAACCGAATGCGCAGGCGAGGAGAACGGTTACAGCGGTATTGATACCGGCTTCGTGCATGACCAGTCCGCTCCAGCCGCCGACTGCTGCCATTGCCATGATACCGCGGATGGAGAATAATGCAAGCCCGTCAGGTCCGCCGTCTCCGGGGGTGTCTACCTCCCCGTTTCCCGTCAGGTCGATGCCGTCCGCATCTGCGTCATCTCCGCCGATCCCGAACAGAAGCAGAATCGTCTGCGCTACAAGCACCAGTGTTGACGGGATGGCAATCAGTGCCATTATCTGTCCTACCAAATCCATACTGTTCCACCAGGCAATCATACAAAAAACCTCTCTTTCCGCTTTTACTATTTATATCAGATTGTTATCTTACAAAACGCTTGGCAGCCTTAGGTACGTTGCAGTACTCGTCGATCATTGCATCGGTCTGATGCTTGACGAGGGAGCCGTAGTAGGCGGTTACAATAATGGCAAGCCCCTGGGCAAGCCGTCTTCTGGCGCCGCTTACTTTTTCCTCGTATTCCACAAGTACTTTATTGATCGCACTGTCCAGATCGTTAAGACCTGCGGAACCGGCGTCCGCCAGCATTGCCACAACACGGCAGGCATAATCGTACAAACGGCTTTCCGGAATGATATCATCCTCTACCGTATCCACGTCACCGTTGATAAACTGCAGTACCATGGCGATCCGTCCCAGCTGCATGGTATCCCTCATCATATTGATCAGCAGAATCCTCGCCAGATGTTCCTTGGAATACAGCTTATGGCAGGGATTGGCTACCCAGCCCCGCTTCAGCCAGTTCTGCAGAGTTGTACCATCAATACCGGTAATTTCACGGATCTGTGTAAGCATGACTCCATCGGTAATGAAAAATACTTTGTCCAGAAATTCAATTCCGTCAGCACCGTTCATTTTGGAACGATCCAGTACAGTCCCCGGTATGGTCTTACTCACGATTTCATATCCCACGCTGATACCCTCCTTTCAGATAATCATACATTTCCGGGCGAACTCTACGGATGTGTTCCGCCCTGTGTGATACCATTATATCACACGGTCACGTGACTGTCAAGTAGTTTCTTCAAATTTGTTCAAAGAATTTTGCATATTCCTCTTCACCGGAAATTTTTTGTGTTTTTTTCAAAAAGTACTTGACAGATGACCGAAGCTGTGCTATACTCTACGCATAAACATACAAAGACATTGACGAAGACGCATCCGGAACATAACATCGGAGAACGGTAAGGTTTTGTTCGCAAGAGAGCCTGCGATGGTGGAAAGCAGGTACGGTGGTAACGGATTGTATCCCTTCTGAGTCGGGAACAGAAACGCACTTCATTTTGTTATCAAATGTTGCTGCTTAGTAATACTTCCCCGTGCGCTGCTGCGTAAAGGCAGAGGGTTTGTTGGAACCCGCAGAGTGGCACATTTTGTGCAATTTGAGTGGTACCGCGGATAATTCATCCGTCTCAAAGAAATTTGAGGCGGATTTTCTTTTTTCTGTCTCAAGTCATTTGCGTGCAATTAAATACTGCTTTTCTGTATGTTTATGCGTGTTTTGTCTGCACAGAAATCATTCTGCGTACTAAAAGAAAGGAATCAGATTATGGAACAGGTAATCAGAGAAGTTGCAGCAAGAATCAAAGAAACGAGACTTGTCTGCGAGATTTCCGAAGAGGAAATGGCATCCTGCACCGGCGTTTCTGTGGAAGCGTACCGGGAACTGGAAGCCGGAAATGCGGATTTTACATTTACGTTTATCTACAAGTGTGCCGCACGTCTTGGTGTGGATACCACGGATTTGCTCAAGGGTTCCAGCCCTACCCTGGAAGAATTCAGCATCACCCGTAGGGGACGCGGTCTTCCCATCGCACGCCGCAAGGGATTCCGTTATGAAAACCTCGCGCCGCTGTTCAAGAACAAAGGTGCTGAACCCTTTGATGTCCTGGCTCGCTACAATCCCGCTGAACAGGATAAGCCCATCAAGCTCAGCCGTCATGAAGGTCATGAATTCAACTACATTGTTTCCGGCAAGCTGAAGGTCAGCATTGACGGTCACGAAGAAATTCTGGAAGCCGGTGACTCCATTTATTACGACAGTTCCAAACCCCATGGCATGATCGCGGTTGACGGGGATTGTCAGTTCTTGGCAATCATCATTGCCAATGGTAAAGCGGCTTATGATTATCCGGATACACTGGAAGATCCTGCGCCGGCATTTGATCCCCTGAACACACTGACTCCCATGCCGGAAAATCCCGTTGCCGGTAAGTTTGTGGAATGCATCGAAGAAAACGGCAGGCTGAAGAACATCATTTTCCACGATGCCGACAAGTTCAATTTTGCTTACGATGTTGTAGATGCTCTGGCTGAAAAGTGTCCCGACAAGGTTGCAATGCTGCATCTGGACAGAGATAAGAACGAAAGAAAATTCACCTTCGGGGAAATCAGCCGTATGTCCAACCAGGCTGCCAATTATCTGGTGGATATGGGTGTCAAGGAAGGCGACACCGTTATGCTGGTTCTGAAGCGTCACTGGGAATTCTGGGTATGCTCCGTTGCCCTGCATAAGATCGGTGCGGTGGCTATTCCCGCCACACATATGCTGGTGGAAAAGGATTTCGCTTACCGTTATCAGGCTGCCGGTGTTAAGGCTATCATCTGTACCGGCGACGGCGAAACGGCTATGCACGCCGAAAATGCGGCTAAGAATGCCGATCATCCGATCCTTCTGTTTATGGCTCACGGTACCCGTGACGGCTGGTATGATTTCGATACGGAATTTGCCAAGTATCCCGAAGCATGGGAACGCAGAGTGGATGTCTGCGGTGACAAGCCCATGTATATGCTGTTCACTTCCGGCACTACCGGTTATCCGAAGGTTGCCGCTCACAGCTTCAAATATGCTCTTGGTCACTATATCACGGCTCGCTACTGGCACAATGTAGACGCTGACGGTATTCATCTGACCATCTCCGATACCGGTTGGGGTAAGGCTCTCTGGGGTAAACTCTACGGTCAGTGGCTCTGCGAAAGCTGTGTATTTGTTTATGACTTTGACAAGTTTGAAGCCCATGATATTCTGCCTCTGTTTGCAAAGTACGGTATCACTACCTTCTGCGCACCGCCTACCATGTTCCGCTTCTTCATCAAGGAAGACCTTTCCAAGTACGATATGTCTTCCCTCAAGCATACCACCATTGCCGGTGAAGCACTGAACCCTGAAGTATTCTATAAGTTCAAGGAACTGACCGGACTTTCCCTGATGGAAGGTTTCGGCCAGACAGAAACCACGCTGGTTATCGGTAACTTTGTAGGTGACACGCCGAAGCCCGGTTCCATGGGCAGACCTTCTCCCATGTACGATGTGGATATTTTGGATCCTGACGGTCGTTCCTGCGATGTGGGTGAAACCGGTGAGATCGTTGTACGCACCAAGGATGGTGTTCCCTGCGGTCTGTTCCTCGGTTACTACAATGACAAGGAAGCTACGGATAAAGCTTGGCACGACGGTTATTATCACACCGGTGACACTGCATGGCGGGATGAAGATGGTTTCTTCTGGTATGTTGGACGTATTGATGATGTTATCAAGTCCTCCGGCTACCGTATCGGTCCCTTCGAAATCGAATCTGTTATCATGGAACTCCCCTATGTACTGGAATGTGCAATCACCGCTGTACCCGATGAAATCCGCGGTCAGGTTGTTAAGGCGTCCATCGTACTGGTAAAGGGTACCGAGGGTACGGATGCACTCAAGAAGGAAATCCAGAATTATGTCAAGGAACACACAGCCCCCTATAAATATCCCCGTATTGTGGAATTTATGGATGAGCTGCCGAAGACCATCTCCGGTAAGATCCGCCGTGTGGAACTGAGAGAAAACAGCAGTAAGTAATTGAATACGCTGTAAATAACAGTGGGGAGAGAGAATCTTTTGGATGAAAAGTTCTTTCTCCCCAAGTTTTTTGGATTACTTCTGTCGGCTGTCAGAGGTGGAAGGAATGGATTAAAAAATTCAGGGGAAGAAAGACTTTTTGTTAAAGTTTTTCTTCCCCTGTTTTTCTTATGACAGTTTTAAATTGTGCTTATGGAATCAATAATTATGTACGTCGATCTGCTGATGCGGAATGGTGATGCCGAACTGGTCGAAGGAATTCTTTACGTCTTCGTACATCGCAAAGTATACGCTCCAGTAATTTTCGGCGGAAACCCACAGACGGAGTTTTACCGTTATACCGGCAGAACCGTGGCCTGCAACCATTACTTCGGGTGCGGGATCATTCAGAATGTTTTCATTGTTTGCTGCGGTGGCAAGGAGTACTTTGCGGACAAGTTCGATGTCACTCTGCAGTGCTACGTTGAAATCAAAGTCGATACGGCGGGTTGCGCAGGTGGAGAGGTTCGTGATGGTACAGTTGGACAGGTTGCCGTTGGGTACCACTACGTCCTGGTTGTCGGGAGTGGTGATGCTGGTATAGTAGAGACCGATCTCCTTGACTACACCGGACACATCCCCTGCTGTGATGAAGTCACCGATGTGGAAGGGCTTGCACAGCATGATTACCACGCCTGCTGCAATATTGGAAAGTCCGCCCTGCAGTGCCAGTGCAATAGCGGCACCGCAAGTAGTCAGACCTGCGATCAAAGATGCGGTGGGAATACCTACGATGGAAACAGCGACGATGATGACCAGAATCTTCAGAATGATGCGCAGTACATTTCCGAGAAAGGACTGGATATTGGTATCCATTTTTTCGTAACCCTTGGAATGGGTGAGCTTTTTGACAACGAAGTTGATAATCTTGAAGCCAATGGCAAGTACCAGCAGTGCGCCGATGATTCTCCACAGGTACGGCACTACGGAATTGAAGATGAAGTTCATAAGGGTTTCGGCAATATTGAAGTTTTCGGGCATGATTCTGTTCCTTTCTGATTTTATGTGGAATATAGTGGTGTGTGGTTTGCTTTTTCGTTATGCTTCTTCCTTTTCTTCGGCTACAACGGCGATGCCCAGTTCAGCAAGAGCTGCGGGATCGGCGGCGGCGGGACACTTGGACAGAAGTTCAGAAGCGTTCTGTACCTTCGGGAAGGCGATCACGTCACGGATATCTTCCAGACCAAGCAGCAGGGTTACCACTCTGTCCAGACCGAATGCAAGACCGGCGTGGGGCGGTACACCATACTTGAAGGCTTCCAGCAGGAATCCGAACTTTTCATCCGCTTCTTCCGCACCGATGCCCAGCGCGTCGAACATTCTGGTCTGCAGTTCGGTGGTATGAATACGCACGGAGCCGCCGCCCAGTTCGGTACCGTTCAGTACGCAGTCATAGGCTCTGGCACGTACAGCGCCCGGATCGGTATCCAGCAGAGGCAGGTCTTCTTCCATGGGCATGGTGAAGGGATGGTGCATTGCGTAGAATCTGCCGTCTTCTTCGGAGTATTCCAGAAGCGGGAATTCGGTAACCCACAGGAAATTGAATTTGCTCTTGTCAATCAGACCCAGCTTCTTTGCCACTTCGCAGCGGAGTGCGCCGAGAGAATCGTATACTACTTTATTCTTAGCGGCAACGATCAATGCTAAGTCGCCTTCTTTTACGTTCATCTTTTCCAGAATGGCGGTGATTTCTTCTTCCTTCATGAACTTGGCAAAGGAAGAGGTGGGTGCTACGGCGGTGTTCTTGTACCATGCCAGACCCTTTGCGCCGTAGGTCTTTACAAACTCAACCAGAGAGTCGATTTCCTTACGGGTCATCTTGGCGCCGCCTTCTACGGTAATACCGCGTACACTGCCCCCATCTGCCACTGCACCGGCAAATACGGAGAATTCGCAGTTCTTCACTACATCGGAAATATCGCACAGTTCCATGCCGAAGCGGGTATCGGGCTTATCGGAACCGTAGCGGTTCATAGCTTCCTTCCAGGTCATGCGCGGGAACGGAACTTCCAGAGGCTGGTGCATGAAGTTGTCAAACAGGCACTTCAGGTAGCCTTCGTTTACAGCAATTACATCTTCTTCATCGGCGAAGGACATTTCCAGGTCGATCTGGGTGAATTCAGGCTGACGGTCTGCACGGAGGTCCTCGTCACGGAAGCAGCGTGCGATCTGGATATAGCGGTCGAAGCCGGAATACATCAGAAGCTGCTTGTAAAGCTGAGGAGACTGGGGCAGCGCGTAGAACTTACCGGGATGTACACGGCTGGGCACCAGATAGTCTCTGGCACCTTCCGGTGTGGGCTTGATCAGGCAGGGTGTTTCTACGTCGATAAAACCGTTGTCCGCGAAATAGTTACGGGTCAGCTTTACGATTTCGGAACGGGCGATGATGTTTCTCTGCAGGTCGGGACGGCGGAGGTCCAGATAACGGTGCTTCAGACGCAGTTCCGGCTTAACATCGCTGTTTTCAACGATGGCGAAAGGAGGCGTCTGGGCAACGGTAAGTACCTTCATGGATTCCACGTAAATTTCGATTTCTCCGGTTGGAATGTTCTTGTTGATGGCGGATTCCCCTCTGGAGCGTACAACACCCTGGGCAGTGATGACATATTCAGCACGGATACCGAATGCGGTATCGAAAATTTCCTTATCGGTACCTTCGTCAAATGCCAGCTGTACGATGCCGGTACGGTCACGGAGATCTATAAAAATCAGACTGCCAAGGTCTCTCTGGCGCTGACACCATCCTGCTACGGATACACGTTCACCGATATTGGCGGCACTCAGTGTTCCGCAGTAATGGGTTCTCTTATCTGCATTGGTAAAAGATTTCATACGATTTATGTCCTTTCAAATTATTTCGTGATAAAGGCAGCGATTTCGTCCAGGCTGATTTCGGTCTGTTCGCTGGTTGCCATTTCCTTGATGGTGGCTTTGCCGGTTTCGATCTCATTATCGCCCAGCATCAGAACGTACTTGGCGCCGATCTTGTCCGCATATTTCATCTGCGCTTTCAGGCTGCGGCTCATGACGTCGCAGTCAGCCACGATGCCGTTCTTACGCAGGTCGTTTACGATGGTCAGTGCGCGGTTTGCGGCGGTCTGACCCATGGATGCGATATACAGTTTCGGCAGGTTGGGATTTTCGATGGTTACACCGCACTGGTTCATGGCGAGAATCAGTCGGGTGATACCCATACCGAAGCCGATGCCGGCCATCTTCGGACCGCCCAGTTCTTCCATCAGTCCGTCATAGCGTCCGCCGCCGCATACGGTACTCTGGGCACCGATACCTTCGGCGATAAACTCAAATACGGTTCTGGTATAATAGTCAAGTCCTCTTACGATGTGGGGGTCGATAACATATTCGATGCCTGCGCTGTCCAGCTGTTCTCTGAGAGTTGCCAGATGTTCTGCACATTCGGGGCAAAGATGGTCGATGGTGCGGGGGGCGTTTTCGGCTACTTCCTTGCAGGGTTCGTTTTTGCAGTCCAGTACACGAAGGGGGTTGGTTTCCATTCTGCCGATACAGGTATCGCACAGCTTGTCTTTGTTTTCGCGGAGATATTCCTTCAGCTTTTCTCTGTATACGGGACGGCAGTTCGGGCAGCCGATGGAGTTGATATGCAGTTTTACATTGGTGATGCCCAGTTCCTGGATAACGGTGCTGCCAAGGGAAATGATGGTGAAGTCTGCGGCAGAACCGGGGGCGCCGAACATTTCTGTACCGAACTGAACGAATTCACGGCTTCTGCCGGCTTCGGGCTTTTCGTAACGGAAACAGTTGATTACGTAAAAATACTTCAGAGGCAGTGTGTCGGTTGCCTTACCGTTTTCAATGATGGCACGGGCGACACTGGCGGTGCCTTCCGGACGAAGCGCGTACATGGTGCCGTCTTTGTCGGTGAAGGTGTACATTTCTTTCTGCACTACGTCGGTGGATTCCCCCACACCTCTGCGGAAGAGTCCGATTTCTTCAAATGTGGGAACACGTACTTCGGAGAAGCCGAAACGGGCAGCTACGTCACGTACGGTCTTTTCGATATAATTCCATGTATACACATCCGGTGCCATGATGTCCATGGTACCACGGGGTTTCATTATTTTTTCCATACCACTATGATTCCTTTTTATGTTTTCATCCTTATCTGAAACAAGAATGGCTATTCATTATATAAGTATAGCAAAAAATTCCGCTGTTTACAAGGGTTATGCAAGAATTTTATAAAATTTATGTTGTTTTTTATGCTTCTGCGTGATATAATTAAAGATGTAAATCGAATGAACCCCTGTTTAAACAGGTCAGAAAGGATATATATCTATGGAATACAAGATTTCCGATAAACTTGCCGCGCTGAAGCCTTCCGCAATCCGTGAGATTTTCAAATCCCTCACCGATCCCACCATCATCAGTTTTGCTGCCGGCAACCCCAATCCCCTTTCCTTCCCCGTGGAAGCACTGTCTCGGATTTCCGCCGATATTTTCGCCAATCAGGCTTCTTTTGCTCTGCAGTACGGCATGACCGAAGGTTACACTCCCCTGCGTCAGGCTGTATCCGAAAGACTCCGTGACCGTTTCGGCATCAGCAGATCCTTTGACACCACCGTTATCACAACCGGCGGTCAGCAGGGGATTGAACTTACCTGCAAGGCTTTGTGCAATGAAGGGGATGCTGTAATCTGTGAAAATCCCAGCTTTATCGGTGCGCTGAATGCGTTCCGTTCCAACGGTGCAAGAACAGTGGGTGTGCCGCTGAATGACGACGGTATTGATGTGGAAAAGCTGGAAGCTGTATTGAAAATCGAAAAGCGGGCAAAGATTCTGTATCTGATTCCCACTTTCCACAATCCCGCCGGTATTACTTCCACGCTGGAAAACCGTCAGAAGGTTTACGCTCTGGCGAAGCAGTACGGCGTTGTGATTCTGGAAGACAACCCCTACGGTGAACTTCGTTTTGCCGGTGTGGATGTTCCCACGTACAAATCTTTTGATGAAGACGGTATTGTTGTATACTGTTCTTCCTTCTCCAAGATTCTTTCCTCCGGTATGCGTGTCGGTTTTGTCTGCGGTCCGGAAGCGCTGGTCAGCAAGATGATCGTTGCCAAGCAGGTGGAAGACGTTCACACCAATCTGTTCTTCCAGATGCTGTGCCACCGTTACATTACCGAATATGATCTGGATGCCCACATTGCCGGTATCCGGGATCTCTACAGAGCCAAGTGCAACCGTATGCTGACTGCACTGGATCGGGAGATCCCTTCCTGCATCAAGTATACCCGTCCCGAAGGCGGTCTGTTCCTGTGGTGTACCCTGCCCGACGGTAAGGATTCCGCACCTTTTGTAAAGGCTGCTCTGGCTCAGAAGGTTGCCGTTGTACCCGGTTCCGCTTTCAACTGTGACGAAAATGCACCTTCGGATTCTTTCCGTCTGAATTATTCCATGCCTTCCGATGATGATATTGACCGCGGTGTTGCCATTCTCGGTAAACTCGCCAAGGAAATGTTCTGATATATTTCAAATTAGCAAAGGAGTCATTTTATGAATATCTGGCATGATATAGCCCCCTCGCAAGTCACTCCTGAATCTTTTACTGCTGTTGTGGAAATTTCCAAAGGCAGTAAAATCAAATATGAACTGGACAAGGATACCGGGCTTCTGCGTATGGACCGTATTCTGTATACGTCCACCCACTATCCGGCTAACTACGGTTTTCTGCCGCTGACTTTTGCAGACGACCGCGACCCTTTGGATGTTCTGATTATCTGTTCCGAAGAAATTACCCCTCTGACGCTGGTCCAGTGCTATCCCATCGGGGTTATCCGAATGATCGACGGCGGATTCTTGGATGAAAAGATCATCGCCATCCCCCACGCCGATCCCAACTACAACACCTATCACTCAATTTACGATCTTCCTTCTCACATTTATGCTGAGATGTCCCACTTCTTTACGGTGTACAAAGCATTGGAGAAGAAGGAGACCATCGTGGATGATCTCGGCGGACCGGATGAAGCGAAAGCGATCATTGCGAAGTCCATCGTTCAGTATACGGAAGAAATTCTGCCCAATCTGGATCCGGATCGCCGGTAAGATGACAAGAAAGGATACGACACATTGTTTATTGACAAAATAAAGATCTATGTAAAAGCTGGAAATGGCGGCAACGGGGTTGTTTCCTTCCGTCGTGAAAAGTATGTTGCCAAAGGCGGTCCTGATGGCGGTGACGGCGGTAATGGCGGTAATGTGGTTTTCACCATTGACGAAGGTTCCAACACCCTGCTTGCATTCCGTTACAAAAGAAAATTCATTGCTGAAAACGGAAGTGACGGCGCCGGTTCTAAGTATCATGGAAAAAATGGTGAGGATGTAATCATTCAGGTTCCCCGCGGTACTCTGATCCGTGAAGCCGGTACGGAAAAGATCATTCACGATATGACGGATGACGAGCCGTTCATTCTCTGCAAAGGCGGCAGAGGCGGCTGGGGAAACAAGCATTTCGCCACTCCCACCCGTCAGATTCCCCGTTTTGCCAAAGCAGGTCTGCCCGGTGAAGAACGGGAGGTCATTTTGGAGCTGAAGATGATCGCCGATGTCGGACTTGCGGGTCTGCCTTCTGCCGGGAAGTCTTCCCTGCTGGCGGCTTTATCCTCTGCCCGTCCCAAGATTGCCGATTATCACTTTACTACACTGGAACCGAACCTCGGCGTTGTTTCCACAGGCGGTGAGACAGGTTTTGTTATGGCGGATATTCCCGGGCTGATCGAAGGGGCTTCCGAAGGTCTTGGTCTGGGTCATGCGTTCCTGCGCCACATTGAACGGTGCCGGATGCTGGTACAGGTTGTGGATATTTCCGGATCGGAGGGCCGTCCGCCTCTGGAGGATTTTGAGACGATTTCTGCGGAACTTGCCAAATTCTCGCCGGAACTTGCTGCCCGCCCCCGTATCGTTGCTGCCAACAAAGCGGATCTGATGGTGGATGCGGAAGAAGAATTCATCGAAATTCCCGAACTTTCTCCCGAAGCGGCTGCATTGGAACTCCGTTGTGCCGAACTGGGGTATGAGTTGGTCTATATTTCCGCGTATCGCAAAATGGGACTTAAGATGCTTGTGGATGCCATTGCGGACAAGCTGCGTGAACTGCCGCCGATCCTCACCTATGATGCGGAGATCCTTCCCGAGAGCGAAGTGATCGAGGAAGAAGGTATGGAAGATGTTACCATACGCCGCGGTGACGATGCTTCCTTCATTGTGGAGGGCAGATGGGTCGAAGCACTGGTGGATCGCGTAAACTTCAACGACAGAGAATCTCTTATGTATTTTGAGCGCTCTCTGATCAAAGCCGGTATTATTGACAAGCTGCGCGATGCGGGCTGCGAAGAAGGCGATCTTGTGAATGTTGCCGGTATTGAGTTTGATTTCATTGACTGATGAATTTCCTGTAATATTTTGATACAATTAAAAACACCTCAGAAATCTTTTCAGCGGATTTCCGGGGTGTTCTTTTGTTGTATTGGGAAAAGTATGTTTCTCTCACTTTTCAGCCAGAGCATCTGCCAGTTTTTTGAGTTCAGCAGTTTCCTTTTCGTTCAGGTTGCCTCCTTCGATGAGGGCGGAGATCAGGGCGAATCTGTTGCCGCTGTATACTCTTTCCACGAAATCTTCGGCTACAAAACGTCTGTATTCATCCCGATCGATCAGGGGGGTATAGCAATTTGCTCGTCTGATCTTTTCGGCGCTGATAAAGCCTTTGAACTGCAATCTTGTAATCAGGGTAAGAACTGTTGTTAACTTCAGACGGGTGAGTGAGGGAAAACGCTTCATGATCAAGCCGGCAGAAATGGATTTTTCGCCTTCTGCATCCAGTGCCCAGATTGCCTGCATTACCTCCAGTTCACTTTCAGGCAGCTTGATAAATTCCTTGTTAGACATAGTTATTCTCCCGTATAATTGATATGGATATATCCATTTTACATTTATCTCTATGTATGCATTCCTATAGTTTCCCATTTTTGGACAGAATTGCACC
Source organism: Clostridia bacterium (assembly GCA_017467815.1). Classification (GTDB taxonomy): domain Bacteria; phylum Bacillota; class Clostridia; order Oscillospirales; family CAG-272; genus UMGS1696. The sequence goes on along the minus strand of JAFUKI010000158.1, from coordinate 8,269 downwards.
CATATCGCTATAATAGTATAACATATCTTTACTATCAAGTCAATAAGCAAAACACATTTTTCTTCAAATTTTCTTCATTAAAAACTGTTAAAAATGTCAATAAGTATTTTATTCTTGGCATATTTCTGGGTTTTATTGACCGATTTTTTCGATATTTGTTGTATTGGACACGCATACCAGGGGAAAGAAAAAACAAACCCTCCGTGCAAGGAGAGTTTGTTTTTCAGCTTATCGGAATCAGTCGGCGAACTTGACTTCGACCTCGTGACCGCATTCGGCGGACTTTACGATACCGTCGATGATCGCCTGGTTGTACAGGATCTGGGAAGTGGGAACGGGGGACGGACCGCCTTTTTCGATGGCGTTCAGGAAGGAACGGATCTTCTTATCCCACAGATATTCCTTGGACTCGATCAGCGGAATTTTAGTATCAAACTGCACACCGGCAATGTCGTGGTACAGGGTCATTGCGCCGCCCACACTTCCGTTCCAGCACTGTGTGGAAGGAATACGCAGTGCACCTTCGGTACCGAAGATGATGGTGTCGCCGGGGGTATCTGCGTGCATTGCCCAGGAAATACGGAAGTCCAGAATGATGTCGCCTTCCAGACGGATGAAGCCTGCGGCGAAATCGTCCACGTTGAAGCGTTCTGCATCTTTGCCGTTATATTTGGGATTGGTGCCGAAATAATCGGAAGTGTAACCGGTAACGGTCAGCGGCTTCGGATGTCCCAAGGCGTTCATGATCATATCCAGGGAGTAGCATCCGATATCACCGATGGCACCGATACCGCCGGTGGATTTTTCGATAAACGTTTTACCCGGAATACCGCGGCGGCGACCACCACCGGTCTGGATGTAATAAATCTTACCCAGTGTGCCGGATTCCACGATCTTCTTGATCATCTGCATATTGGGGTCAAAACGGGGCTGGAAGCCGAGGGAGATGAATGCTTTGGACTTGGCTTCGGCTCTGCAAACTTCTTCTGCTTCTTCCAGGGTTACGCTGAAGGGTTTTTCCAGCAGTACGGGAACATCGTGTTCCATACAGTAAATAGCGGGTTCTGCGTGCTGTGTATTGTATGTACAGATGGAAACGCCGTCCAGTTCGGTCTCTTTGTCGATCATTTCTTTATAATCCTGATAGAAATGAACACCCTTGAAGCCGTAGGTTTCCATTACTTCTTCCGCTCTGCCGGGCACAAGTTCGGCTGCGGCGATAATTTCAACATCGGGACATCTGCTGTAACATTCGATGTGGCAATGTGCAATACCGCCGACACCGATTACGCCTATTTTGAATTTCTTCTTTTCTGTCATTTTACTGACCGCCTTTCGTTTCTGTATTTCGCCATTCACGAGCGATTGGATTCTGTTTGTGTTTACATTATACTCTAATGATTGGTGAAAATCAAGTATATTTGAGGATTTTGGGTATTTATTTACACATACTTTTCATATTCAATAAAATCGGTATGCTGAATTTCCACTCGCAAATTCAACTGCAGTTAGAATATTTCTCTCAAAATACGTTATTGCTTTTATATTCCAATATGTTATAATAGTATCAGGATAGGCGCTGGTCCCAATAATTTGGAGGTTATCATGATTAAACTGGGAGAAAAAATCAAATCATTAAGGAAGCAGAAGAATATATCACAGGAAGTTTTCGCAGGCTATCTCGGCGTATCCTTTCAGGCCGTTTCAAAATGGGAAAATGGAAACACAACGCCGGATGTAACTATGATTCCCGCGATTGCTTCCTTTTTCGGTGTTTCCACGGACGAGCTTTTCGATTTTAATCTGTTTGAGACGGAAAAACAAGTTGAGGCTATCTGCCTGGAAGCATATAAATATCGCTTTACCGATGCGGCAAAATCGGAAGCCGTTTTACGTGACGGTTTACAGAGATTTCCGGGAAACGATATTATCCTGAACAATCTGCTTTACACTTTGGATTATCAAACCAGAGCAGACGAAGTCATTACTCTTTGCAAAACACTTATTGAGTCTGCGAAGGACGATTCTGTGAAATATGATGCTTGCCGTATTCTTGCTTCGTGTTATAAGGAAAACGGTCACAGGGATTTGATAAAACCAACGCTTGAGATCATTCCCGAAATCTATTTCACAAAGTTGGAACTTATGGCATCCCTGTTGGACGGAGCGGATAGTTATGAGGCAGCACAGAAGCAAAAGAACCTTTCTGCTGAAGATTTGATTGATATGCTGATTGTTATAGGTAAACATTTGAAAGAAAACGGGGAAACGGAAAAAGCTGTTTCACAGTTTAAAATTGCGCTGAAAGTAATGGATGCTTTTGCGGAGGATTTCGTTGAAGAAAAATGGTTCCGGGATACCGTTTATGGGTATACACAGGAGCAAAGAAAGGAAATCGAAATGTTGCTGGCTGAATGATTTGTTTCGTTTTTCACGTAAACAGATCAAAAGGCACTTGTGCAGAAATTCCACAAGTGCCTTTGTATTTTTCGTGTAAGATGGGTATCTGTCGTCGCTTGTTTTATCCAATATTATTTATTTCCGGGCAACAATTCACTACCCTGATGTTTACGGATATTAACCTGCTCTGACGCAGACATTTCCAGGTGAAGATTTATTCAGCAAACTTGATTTCGATTTCGTGTCCGCATTCGGCAGACTTTACGATACCGTCGATGATCGCCTGGTTGTACAGGATCTGGGAAGAAGGTACAGGTGCCGGACCGCCCTTCTCGATGGCGTTCAGGAAAGAACGGATCTTTTGATCCCACAAAGAAGCACTGTTTTCCTTCAGCGGAATCTTCGTGTCAAACTGCATACCGGCAATGTCGTGATACAGGGTCATGGGACCGCCTACGCTTCCGTTCCAGCAGTCTGTGGAAGGAATACGCAGTGCGCCTTCGGTACCGAAGATAATGGTATCGCCGGGGGTATCTGCGTGCATTGCCCAGGAAATACGGAAGTCCAGGATGATATCCCCTTCCAGACGGATGAATGCTGCGGCAAAATCGTCTACGGAGAAGCGCTTGTAATCCCAGTTGTACTTGGGATCCTTACCGAAGAAATCGGAGGTATAGCCGGATACGGTCAGCGGCTTCGGATAACCGAGGGCATTGAGTACCATGTCCAGGGAATAACATCCGATATCACCCAGTGCGCCGATACCGCCGGTGGACTTTTCTACAAAAGTTCTGCCCGGAATACCGCGTCTGCGTCCGCCGCCGGTCTGGATATAGTAAACCTTACCCAGTGTTCCGGATTCCACGATCTTCTTGATCATCTGCATATTGGCGTCAAAGCGGGGCTGGAAGCCGAGGGTGATAAATGCCTTGGACTTGGCTTCGGCTGCGCATACGGCTTCTGCTTCTTCCAGTGTTACGGTAAAAGGTTTTTCCAGCAATACGGGAACATCGTGTTCCAGACAATAAATGGCGGGACCGGCGTGTTCGGTATTGTATGTACAGATGGAAACACCGTCCAGTTCGGTTTCCTTGTCGATCATTTCTTTATAATCCTGGTAGAAGCGGACACCTGCAATTTCGTTCTTTTCCATAAACGCTTCTGCCTTACCGGGGATCAATTCTGCGGCTGCTATGATTTCAACATCGGGGCAATTTTTATATGCACCCACGTGTGCGTTGGCGATGCCGCCGGTACCGATGATACCGATTTTGAATTTTTTCATAATTATTTTTCCTTTCTTACAAAAAAATTTTGAACGACCTGCATTGACGGGCAATCATTCGTCTTCTACTTAATTATATGTTATTCAAGCCGCTTTGTCAAGTGTAAAATATCAATAACACATCAAAAAGTCCCCATTTACATGAGGACTTTTTGTTACAGTATAACTCAGTCAGCAAACTTGAGTTCGATTTCGTGACCGCATTCGTTGGATCTGTTGATACCGTCGATGATTGCCTGGTTGTACAGAATCTGGGAAGAAGGAATCGGAGCCGGACCGCCCTTTTCGATGGCATTCAAGAAGGAACGGATCTTCCTGTCCCACAGGTTTACATTGCTTTTGATTTCGGGAATTACCGTATCAAATTGCATACCTGCGATGTCGTGATACAGAGTCATGGGACCACCGATGGAGCCATTCCAACAGTTAGTGGAAGGAATACGGAGCGCACCTTCGGTACCGAAAATGATGGTATCACCGGGGGTATCTGCGTGCATTGCCCAGGAAATACGGAAGTCCAGAATAATATCGCCTTCCAGACGTACAAATGCTGCTGCAAAGTCGTCAACGGAGAATCGTTTAGCGTCCCCGAAATACTTGGGGTTCTTTCCAAAGTAATCGGAAGCGTAACCGGAAACGGTCAGCGGCTTCGGATAACCGATTGCGTTCAGAACCATGTCGAGGGAGTAGCATCCGATATCACCGAGAGCACCGATACCGCCGGTGGACTTTTCGATGAATGTGGAGCCCGGAATACCGCGGCGACGTCCGCCACCGGTCTGGATGTAATAAACCTTACCCAGAGCACCGGATTCAACGATCTTCTTGATCATCTGCATATTGGGGTCGAAACGGGGCTGGAAGCCGTGGGTAATGAATGCTTCGGACTTCTTTTCTGCTTCGATTACTGCTTCAGCTTCTTCCTGGGTTACGCAGAAGGGCTTTTCCAGCAGTACGGGAATGTTGTGTTCCATGCAGTAGATAGCAGGACCGGCGTGCTGGGTATTGTATGTACAAATGGAAACACCGTCCAGATCGGGTTCGTTGTCGATCAGTTCCTTGTGATCCTTATAGAAGTGTACGCCTTCTACGCCGTATCTCTTCATGAATGCTTCTGCCTTACCGGGGATAAGGTCTGCAGCTGCAACGATCTCAACATCATCGCATCTCAGATATGCTTCTGTGTGAGATTCTGCGATCCAACCGGTACCGATGATACCAATCTTGAACTTTTTCTTTTCTGCCATTTTTATTTCCGCCTTTCAGAAAATATTTATCCTTACACCGTATTTTCTGCGGTGTATAATAGATTCAGTTATTTACGATTACCAGCCCAGGGTCTTGAGATATTCGCGGGACTTGGTGATGCATTCCATTCTGGAGAGGTTCATGGAAGGTTCGTCCTGTTCCACTACTACCCAGCCTGCGCCTGCAGCAACGGATGCTTCCAGAATAGCGGGCATATCCTGCATACCGTGACCTACGGGACGGAATTCGAAGCTGGAAGATTCTTCCTGTTCTTCATCGTCATCCAGACCGATCAGTGCGTACAGATGCTTGGGAAGCTTACCGTCGATATTGAAGTCCTTCAGATGAACAACGGGAGCTCTGCCGGTGTACTTGCGTACGTAGTCAGCCGGTACTTCGCCGCCGATGTTAACCCAGCAGGTGTCGATCTGTGTCTGCAGATATTCTGCGGGAACTTTGCTGTACAGAACATCAAGACCGATTTCGCCGTCAACCTTTACGAATTCAAAGTCGTGGTTGTGATACAGCAGAGTCAGGCCGTATTCGCGTGCCTTTTTGCCTACCATGGTAATTTCTTCGATGGTCTTTGCAAACTGTTCTGCACCGGGACGGCGTTCTTCGGTTACATAAGGTACAACAATGTACTTGCAGCCGACTTCGGCGTATGCCTTCATAATGCCGTCGGGGTCGGCAATCATGTCAACCAGCGGTACGTGTGCGGAGATCGGCACCAGACCGATTTCTTCACACCATGCACGGATCTGTGCGGGGGAATGGTCGAACATGCCGGCAAGTTCCACACCGTCGTAGCCGATTTCTTTTACTTTGCGCAGAGCTGCTTCCATATCCGCTTCAACGCTGTCGCGAATGGAATAGAGCTGAACAGCAATAGGTAATGCCATAGTATTTCCTCCAATTATAAAAAATAATTTCAAATCTGATTCATCAGCAGGATTCACGGGATATTATTTCGCTGCTTTTTTAATTATAGTATATTTCACCAGAAAAATCAAGTACTTTTCTCACATTGGGCTTTGGTTTACATAAGCAATTTTCAGCCGATGAGATACTTTTCGCTTTTGCACACAGCCGTTGATTATTCTGCATCACCGGCTGGCACGTATCCTTCCGGGAATTCAAACAGGACGATCTTTTTGAACAGGTCTTCGTGATTCGCCAGCATTTCTTCCATTCTGCTCTTGTTACGGATCTGGTTCATGGTGGAAATGCGGCGCAGGGCGATTACAGCGTCTTCCGGAAAGATCTGTGCGTCGCTGTAGAATTCGCAGAATTTGGTTTCGCTGAAACGGATACCGTATTCGTCTACAGCTCCTTCCGGGATCTCGTCGAAAATTTCGGACAGAGGGGTGAATCCGCCGCCGGACAATACCATTTTATACTGGTCCTCTGCCAGAATACACAGCAAGGTATCCCCTGCCATGACTTCGTACATGAACTGCTGTTCCGTCTGAGCGTTGGATTGTCTGTCCAGAGCGATGTCTTCACTCATTGCTTCTGCTATGGACTCCACCTCGTTGAGCTGTGCCTGACTCATAAAGACCATATCGTTCAGCACGGCATCCTTATCGCCGCTTTCGTCATAGTCATCCATAATCTCTTCCAGTACGGCGGTGAATTTGCCGTTCTGGTTCACGGAGATGTAATCGGGTCCGGCGTACAGGACGTATATGTCCACATTTACCTTACCGGCAATCTGTATGCCGAGGATAATGCCGATGACGATGAATGCGCCGACAAGGATGACAGCCCATTTATGATGATACCAGAAGTTATCCCAGAATTTTCCTTTTACAATTACCGGTTCCGGTTCTTCCGTATCCTTATATCTGGCACGTATCATTCGTGCCCGGTTGGATTCCTGCAGTTCGTTTTCTTCTTCCTGTATCGGTTTTTTATCCATTTTTATGTACCTCAGTTCTTTTCATCCGGATTATTCTTTTTCTTTGTAGTACAGCATACAATGGCAGAACCCTTCAAATTCCGGATCTTCCATCTGCTCTCTGAATTCTTTGCATATGCATTTGTTTTCTTCTGTTCTTGCCAGTCTGCAGGGACAATAGCCGCCGGTACGTTCCAATCCTTCCTTTACGGCTTTGACCATTTCTGCGTCTGGGTTCAGCTTGATTTTTGCCATTATTCTTCTCCCTTCAGTTTTTCAATGTAACCGTTCAGTTTGGATTCCGACAATGTTCCCAGATATTCGTCCATCAGCGTTCCGTCTTCCCAGAGAAAATAGGTCTTCGGTATGGAAGTAACCCCAAAGTTATAGGCGGCTTCCATGGTCGTATCCAGATATACGGGGAATGTGTAGCCATTTTTTTCGATGAATGCTGCGATGGACGCTTCGGTCTCCCGGTAGCCGTCGGTCAGATTTACCATCAGGAAGTGGATATCTTCACCGTATTCTGCGGCTGCCTGATCGAAGTGGGGCATTTCGGCTTTACAGGGGGAACACCAGCTTGCCCAGAAGTTCAGTACCACCGGTTTTCCGGCAAAATCCGACAGTTTTACCGCATTGCCGGACATATCGTATACTGTGAAATCCGGTACTTCTTCTCCTGTGCGCTGGGGTTCGGTTGCGGTTTCGCCTGATTCTGCGGAAGTTTCGCTGGTTTCTTCTGTATTGCCGGCTGTGGGAGGAATATGGACGGGGACGTAACTTTCGGAAAGCCAGCGGTAGCCAAGCAGAGCAAAAATCAATACGCCCGCGAAAATCACCAGTACAATCAAATATTTCAGTTTATTCATAGGCACCTCACATCATTACGGACAGTGCTGCCTGAAGCAGACCAGTCATCATCAATATGCCGATTACAATCAAAAAAACGCCGCAGACGATGTTGATCACTCTGTAGTGTTTTTTGATGAAGCCGAATACATCACGGAATTTGTCGATCAGCACGGCGGATATCACAAAGGGTATCCCCAGTCCCAGGGAATAGGCAAGCAGAAGCAGCATACCCATTACGGTACTGCCTGCGGAAGATGCCAGCATCAAAGCGGAACCGAGAAATGCGCCGACACACGGGGTCAGGTTCACAGAATAGATCATGCCGAACAGAAAGGCTGAGAAAATACCGGCGATCTGTTTTCCGTTGCCCTGCACGCCTCTGAAAAAGGGCAGGCGGAGAATTTCCAGATAACTTAAACCGAAAATCACTACCATGATGCCGCATACTATGTTTACGATCGTCTGGTAACGGGTGAGAAAACGGCCGAGGGTTCCGGCAAATATGCCAAGCAGGGTAAATACCACTGTGAAACCGAGGACAAAAGCAAGGGAACGCAGAAATGTTTTTTTCTTTTCTCCCGTGC
>JAFUKI010000157.1 GCA_017467815.1 Clostridia bacterium | reverse complement strand
TGACTGTGACCACACTAAAAGAGATTACGGAGGTGTGGATATGAGCAATCGACTCACAAACGAAACCAGTCCCTATCTGCTGCAGCACAAGGACAATCCCGTGGACTGGTATCCATGGTGTGACGAAGCCTTTGCGCGTGCCAAAGCGGAGGATAAGCCCATCTTTCTGAGCATCGGATAGATATCCCTGCAGCAAATTGAGTGATATGAATCGTCAATAGTGAGAATAGAAAGTACCCCGATAGATTGCCCGTTATCTATCGGGGGATTTTTTCATGGTTCAAACAGTATTTTGTCAGGTGTATTTTTTATAAAACATTGCAGATGGAGCGAAATATTTTAACTTTAACATTTCTTAAACAAATCTTAATCAAGTCGCAAACATCACTGCGGTATAATACAATCACAAAAATAAAAACAAACGAAACGGAGATATCAACATGGAAAAGAAGAATATTGAAAATACTGTACGCGAAGGATTGCAGAAAATCGAAGATGGTGTGGTTGCCGGATATAAGAAGATCGAAGATGGCGTTGTAGAAGGCTACAAGAAAGTGGAAAGCGGCGCGGTGGAAGGCTTTAACAAGGTCAACGATAAGATGATCGAAAAGCTCTTTGCAAAGGAAGGCGAAACCGTGGAGGAAGCCAGAAAGCGTCTGTCTGGCGAGGACGATAAAAAAGAGGAAGAATAATCCGGATTAACATTTCGTAAACATTTCCGAATCAAATCACAAACACCAGAATGATATAATTGTATCAGCAAAACGAAAGAGGGTCTTACAATGAACAGAAACGATCAGCAGTTTATCGCGCAGAAAATCCGCACACAGTATATGGAACAGCAGCCCTCCGATCTGGATGAACTCCGCCGGCTTGATGCCGAAGTCAAGCGTCCTGCTCACATATTCGCCTATGTGTTCGGCAGCATCAGCGCGGTAATCATGGGTGCCGGCATGAGCCTTGTAATGACCGATATCGGTGCCACCCTTGGTCTGGCAAACGTCATGCTTCCCGGCATTGCCATCGGGATTGTCGGTATGGCAATGGCAATCGCCAACTATCCGGTTTACAAAGGCATTCTCGTATCCCGCAAGGCAAAATACGCAGATCAGATTCTCGCACTCAGCGAAAGAATCATGAACCGATAATTTCATGGAGGACGACATCATGGCAACCATTTCTGATGTCACTTGTGCCAATATTCGTGCTGTCAAGTCGGTTACCAAAGCACAGGTCACAGCAGCAAACGCCTTCCCTAAGGTAATGAAGATGAAAGCGGCGCACAGTGTACAGATAGGTATTGCAAATACAATATCTGCTGCTGCAGATGCAATTACAAACATATTAAAATAATTTAACTATATAAAATAGGAGAACAAAACAATGGCAGAGTTTCTGAAGAAAGCATTCAAAGACATGAAGGAATCCGCAAAGGCACAGCATGAAGTTGACAAAGCAAATTTCGCTGCAGCCAAGGCTGAATCCAAGGCACAGTGGGAAGAAGCTAAGGCAATGGGTAATCCCGAAACTGCAAAGAAGATGATGCAGGAGCAGCGTGACGCACAGATTGCAGAAGCAAACGAACGTATCGCAGCCGCACAGAAGCGCATCGACGACGCAAAGAACAAGTAAGAATCACAGGAAGCGGAGCACGTCACAGACAGACGCGCTTCGCTTTTATGCCGATTCAGACTGTTATGGAGGGCTGTAATGAAACGAAAATACAGTTATCAGGCGGGTGACAAAACCATCGAGCGGGAGTACAACTACATCCCGGTGCGGTATATCATTGCCATGCTTATCACAGTATTCGAAATTCTGGCAATCTTCGGTATTGTGATTGCCTGCTGTTACTTTATCCCGTATTTTTACCTTGCGGCATGGGCAACAGAGATCGCCTGTGTGATCAAGATCATCGCATCCGACGACAATCCGGACTACAAGATTCCGTGGCTGCTGTTCGTCCTGATTCTGCCGGTTGCCGGATTTATGCTGTACTTCCTGTTCTACAACCGGACTTTGCAGAAACGGTTTATCAAACGTCTGCAGACACTCAAAGACCGAGGGTATAAAAAGGACGACAGCGTACTTCTGGAAAAACTGCGGAAAGAAAATCCCGTGGCGGCGTCACAGGCGAAGATGCTCTGCCATATCGCGGAATCCCATCTGTTCGCGGATACAAAACAGAAGTATTATCCCCTCGGCGAAGATATGCACAGGGATATGCTGGATGATCTGCGGAATGCAGAAAAGTTCATCTACATGGAATACTTCATTGTGGAGGAAGGCAAGTTCTGGAACTCCATCCTCGACATTCTGAAGGAAAAAGCCGCATCCGGTGTGGAAGTACGGGTGATGTACGATGACATCGGATGTATGTCCACGCTTCCCGGGGACTACCACAAACAGCTGCGCTCGTTCGGGATTCAGGCAACGCCGTTCTCACGCATGAAGGGCAACGCCGACAGCGAATTCAACAACCGCAATCACCGCAAGATTCTTGTGATCGACGGGAACATCGGCTACACCGGCGGCGTGAATATCGCGGACGAGTACATCAATGAAATCGTGCGCTTCGGTCACTGGAAGGACACCGCAATCCGTCTGGAAGGTGAAGCGGTATGGGAACTGACCAAGCTTTTCTGCGTGGACTTCGGCATCCAGTTCCGCAGACTGCCCCAAGAACGTGCGGATCTGTATCCTGTCTGCAGGAACAACGGCGAAAACGGCTGCCTCATCCCGTTTGGCGACGGTCCCAACCCGATCTACAGGCGGAACGTAGGCAAGAGTGTGATCCAGAATATGCTCAGCGGTGCCACAAAATCGGTGTACATGACTACGCCGTACCTCATTATTGACAACGATCTCTGTCAGGATATCGAAAACGCTGCTCTGCGTGGCGTGAACATCAAGATCATCGTGCCGCACATACCGGACAAGAAGCTGGTGTTCGGTATTACGCGGAGCTTTTACAAACGGCTGATGGATGCAGGTGTGGAGATTTATGAATACGAACCCGGATTCATCCACGCGAAAAGCTATCTCGCCGACGACGAAATCGCCATGATTGGTACGATTAATCTGGATTACCGCAGTCTTGTGCATCATTTCGAGAATGGTGTGTGGATGTACAAATGCGATTGCATCCGGGATCTGAAAGCAGACATGGAAGATACGATGGCAAAGTGTATCCGCGTCACACCCGATATGCTGAAAACCAGTCTGCTCGAAAGTCTGATCCGGTCTGTGGCTCGGATTTTTGCCCCTATGATGTGATAAACGGAAGGAGAATGAAGAAAAATGAACGCAATCGAAATACGAAACCTGTCCAAGAGCTTCCGCGGGATGTATGCGGTGGATCATCTGAACATGACCGTTCCCGCGGGCGCCATCTACGGCTTCATCGGTGAAAACGGTTCCGGTAAATCCACCACCATGAAGCTGATCTGCGGGCATCTTGTTGCTGACGGTGGAGAAATCCGGCTGTTCGGCAGAGAGCATGAGGATCCCGGTGTCCGTGTCCGAGTGGGTGCGCTGATTGAGAGCGCGGGATGCTTCCCCGGCTCCAGTGTGTACCAGAACCTCATGATGCAGGCGATCAATCTCG
>JAFUKI010000156.1 GCA_017467815.1 Clostridia bacterium | reverse complement strand
TAGAGCAGAGGACTGAAAATCCTCGTGTCGTTGGTTCGATTCCGACCGGAGGCATATGCGGATTTAGCTCATTTGGTAGAGCGCGACCTTGCCAAGGTCGAGGTGGCGGGTTCGAGCCCCGTAATCCGCTTAAAAGATCAGGTGTATGCCTGGTCTTTTTTCGTTTTCCGGGGTAGGGACATAGCGTAGATCTACCGTAATGGTATTGGAAAGGCGGAGAGAAATGAACGTAAAAGAAAAACTGCAGTTGGACTATGACGGCTTGTGCAAATACGGACCGGTCAATATCGTCATCTTTGGCGACAGCGTTTCCCACGGTGCCGTGAACGGATATTATGATTACGAAAATGTATACTGGAATCTGCTGCAGAAGAAACTGCATGAAGTGCGGGATTATATGCCTGTGAATATGATCAACGCTTCCATCGCCGGAACCACAGCTGCCGCTTCTTTGAATAGAATGGAGAAACAGGTGCTGTGTCATAATCCCGATCTGGTGATCGTGTGCTTCGGTCTGAACGATGTGAACGATCCGATGGAAGAATATATTTCCGCACTGACAAAGATTTTTGAAAAATGTCTGGAAGCAGGGACGGAAGTGATCTTCATGACTCCCAATATGCTGAATACATATGTTGCGGAAGATACCCCGAAGGAATTTTGGGATTATGCCCATTGGACTGCCGAAATGCAGAACAGCGGCAGAATGGATCGGTATATGGAAGCGGCTGCTGCATTGGCAGAAAAGAGGGGGATTCCCGTATGTGACTGCTATGCACAGTGGAAGGAGCTGTCCAAGACCCAGGATACCACAATGCTGCTGGCGAACCGGATCAATCACCCCACCGGCGAAATGCATAAATTGTTCGCGGATGCTTTGTTCGATCTCATCATCGGAGAATCGCAGGCTGAAAAGACCGGCGATGCAGGGATGTTCAGGGGATAAATTGAATATAGCAAAAAAGAATCCGTCGGAATTGGTACGGATTCCATTTTTAATGACCCACATTAATATCAGTATACCATATAATAGTCTCTCTTGTAAAGACAAAAATGAATATTTCCTGAATTTCTCTTTTGTAACCAAATAATTGTTGTGAAGTTTGTATAAAACACCACTTGCAATCCCGAAAAAACTGTGCTATAATATAGTCACAAAGGAAAGAGAGGTACACACCAATGTACAACTAAAACCTAAACGACAATTGGAAGGTTGATAATCTGAGAGTCGTGCGCAAGTGAAAGCTGAAGAAAGAGAGGTTAAAATGATGTTAGATACCAAGAGTAATCAGTAACCCTTGACTATGGTTTGTGAAGAAAGATCGTAGTCAAGGGTTACTTTTTTTTATTGCTTTTTTGTGTTATTTACATATAGAATGATATAATGAATGTGTTTCCCGCTTCGGTGTTTCCATTGAAATGAGAAAAAGCCGACACAGACCATGTGGCTTGCGTCGACTTTTTTATATTACCGGAAGGATCCATATTACAGATTATAGTATCTTTCGAATTCAGCCGGATGAGGAATAGCGGCGATCTGACGGCATTCTTCACGCTTGGTCTTGATGAAGTTGGCAATCAGTTCCTTGGGGAATACACCGCCGGCGGTCAGATAATCGTTGTCAGCTTCCAGTGCATCCAGTGCAGCATCCAGAGAAGTGGGCAGACCCTTGAGCTTTGCCTTTTCTTCGTCGGGAAGGTTGTACAGGTTTACGTCATAGGGCCCCCAACCGTTGGCGTGGGGATCGATCTTGTTCTTGACACCGTCCAGACCGGCCATCAGCAGTGCAGCATAGCAGAAGTACGGGTTGCAGGTGGCATCGGGATTACGCAGTTCGAAACGGCGCAGGTGAGGTGTCTTGGCGTATGCGGGGATACGGATAACGGCACTGCGGTTGGAGGTAGCGTAACCGACAGTAACCGGTGCTTCAAAACCGGGTACCAGACGCTTGAAAGAGTTGGTACTGGGGTTGGTGATGGCGCACAGGGAAGCGATATGCTTCAGAAGACCGCCCATGAAGTAGTGGGCAGTTTCACTCAGATGGGAATAACCGTTGTCATCGGAGAATACAGGTTCGCCGTCCTTCAGCAGCAGCATGTGTACGTGCATACCGTTGCCTGCTTCACCGTATACCGGCTTGGGCATCAGGGTAGCGGTCTTGCCATGCTTCAGAGCTGTATTGCGGATGATATATTTGATCATCATGCTGGCATCTGCCATTTTGGACATCTGACCCAGCTGGGGTTCGATCTCAAACTGACCGGATGCGCCGACTTCGGGATGGTGGTACTTGATGGCAATACCGGCCTGTTCCATCAGCATACACATTTCACTGCGGCATTCGTAAGTGGGGTCGAAAGGCTTGGCAATGTGGTAGTTCTTCTGCTTGGGAACCACAACACCTCTGCCTTCGGATTCACTGTTCCAGTAGGACTGATCCACATCCAGATTCATGCTGATATTGTTTGCCTGAACGGACCAGCCCACCTGATCGAACAGATGGAATTCAAATTCGGGGAGGATCAGCATGGTATCGGCGATACCGCTGTCTTTCATATACTGTTCGGCAGCCAGAACGATGTTGCGGGGGTACTGTGCCAGGGGACGGTTTTCGGGACTGTCGATAATCATGGCATTACCGGTCATGGACAGGGTGGGGATTTCGCAGAAGGGATCCATTACGGCGGTGTCGGGGTCGGGGATAAAGACCATGTCGCTCTTTTCCACTACAGCATATCCGTAGTTGGAAGCATCAAAACCAATACCGTCTTTTACGGTTTCTTCGGAAAAATGATCTGCGGGAATGGTGACATGACGGAACTGTCCGTTGATATCCACCATTTTGAAGTCGACCATTTTGATATCATTTTCTTTGATCAGATTTATGATATCCTGTACACTTTTTGCCATTGCAATTCTCCATTCATAAAAAGATTCAAGTATAGTATACCATTTTTGCAGAGTTGTGTCAATCAGTGTATAATATTTTTTGAAGAAATATGAAAAGGAGGCTTGACATCGCCCGGCGGATTGAGTATTATATATTTGATACACAGGATGAGGAGACACAGTCTTCAGCCAGCCTGAAAGACAAAATCTTCCAAAGAACGGAGGTACGGTTTATGAACAGCAGATTTTTCGATCATCCGGCGTTTGCGGAAAGTCCGTTTCGCTTTTACGGCGAGGACAGTATACTCCATGAACGGGATCTCGGGATAGCAGGTGACCGTGTGACACTGCTTACGCCCGAAAAATGTGCCTGCAAGGTGAACGGTATTCAGAATGCACCGTGGTCAGGTACCAGATTTTCTCTGGAACTGCGTATTGACGGCGAACAGATTCCCGGACGGGACTGGACATGGCTGCCCAATGCCATACTGCGTAAAGGCAAACGGGGGAACTGGTCGGCAGAAACACTGACTGTTATACCGCCAAAGAAAAACGGATGCATCATTCGTATGGCAATCACCAATATTTCGGACAAAGTGATCGATGCCCCCATCCAACTTATTGCAGACGGCGGCACCAAATATTCCAAAGACTGGCTGTTCGACATTCCTTCCGGTATTTACCATCATTTCTCACGGGCAGAAACGGCTGAAGAAGACGGTATATCCTTCCTGCATTTGATCGGTTACAGTGATGATGTGGAAACATGGGTGTACAGCGGTGAGGAATCTGTAGTGGCGGTTTCCTGTACCCTTGCCGGCATGAAACTCTTCAAGCAGGCGGATATATGGGAAACACAACGCACAGTAGATCCCGGCGAGACGCTGAATATTGACATTACACTGCATCTGGGTGGTGTGGACGGAACGATCGAAGCGGAATGTGCGGATATGTGCCGGAAGGTGGATGAGAATATCGAAGCGGCATTTGCCTGGCTGCAGAGTGAGACCGATCGTATATTGGACAGACTGCCGCAGTTTACATCCAACCTGCCGGAACTGGATGCCATGTACTACCGTTCCGTGGTAACCTATTCCCTGAACCGTTGGGAAAACCCCCATTTTGTCACCAATCCCTTTTACAGTACCGGCAGTATCAACGGCGGCTGTATGTGTTCCTATCTCTGGGATTACGGCGGCGGTCTGATGCTGCATCCGCTGATCGACCCTGAGACGAACAAGAAGATGATCCGCGCCTATCTTCATGCGGATCTTACGAAATCCTTTGCCATCGTTCCTCTGGATGGCTCTCCTTACGGTCCGTGGTATCATATCAATCAGGAAAAAATCATCAACATGATCTATTTCCACGTTCTGCATACGGGAGAAACCGAGTTCCTTTCGGAAGAAGTGGACGGACGTACCATTCTCGACTGGGCAGCATTCCATGCTTTTGTCGGGGACGATATCACCGCTCCTCAGAAGCTGACGGACTACGGAGAACCCGGCAAATCCCATCTGGAATTGCGTCGGATGTATGTCTACCAGGGGGTAATGCCCGACCTGAACGCACGGCGTTACCACAACTATATGCGTGCATACTGGCTGTCCTGCGTAGCCGGAAAGGAAAACGTACTGCTGAAGGAACGCGCCGGAGCGCTGAAACCGCTGCTGACAGAATTGTGGGATGAGGAAGCCGGCTGGTATGATTTTATCTGGGACGGCAAGCGGCAGAAACGATACACTGTCCAGATGTTCAAATTCCTGGACAGCCAGGTAATCGACGACGATACCCGTGCCAAACTGATTGCCCACCTGAACGAGAGGGAATTTTTGTCCAAGTTCGGTCTGCACAGTATGTCGAAACTGGACGCAGCCTACGATCAGCTGGACATTGATAATGGCGGCGGGGGAATTTGTACTCTGTTCACCATGCAGATCTGCGGTCAGCTGTACGATATGGGATATGACGAACTGGCAACCGACATTCTGAAACGTGTACTGTGGTGGGGGACAAGACTGCCGTACTGGGGTGACTCCTGTGCCGCCAATATGCTGGAAGACCGGGAAGATACACCTCTGCAGGCGGATATCAGTTCAGCTTCCTGCGCCCAGATGATGATTTTCAATATGTGCGGCATAAAAGCGGATTTTGACGGAACAATTCATATTACACCGGCTAAGGTGCAGCCCACATCCCATATTATAATGGAAAACGTAAAACTGCTGGGCAAAACCTTCAGCCTTGCTATAGACGATAATGCATATACAGTCACCTGCGGCGGTGAAACGATCCGTAAAGTCCTTGGCGAGACAGTTGTTCTTGCCTGAACTTCTATCCTGTTGAGAAAGGAAAACACAGTATGAAAATAGTAAACACAACCCACGTATTTCCTGCAGAATGGGATATCTGCAATATGCTGGACAGAATGAAGAACTGCGGTTTTGATACCCTGGATTTCTGCTTTCTGGATTATACCCAAACACCCGAATTTCAAAACGATCACGAAAACTGGGCACATTTTATCAGAGAAGAAGCGGACAAAAGAGGAATATGCTTTACCCACGCCCATGCTTCCTTCTGGCTGTTGGAAGAAGCGAAAAAAGCGGAAAAAACCTTCCAGGTCGCTTCCATTCTCGGAGTTACCAAAATGGTATCCCATCCAAATGTGAACGACTGGAGCAAAGAAAAACCCGGGGATGTTCCCTATCAGCATCCGTATCCTGCTGAAGAATTTATCAGGCTGAATGCCCAAAGCGTAAAACCCCTGCTGGAGCTGGCGGAAAAATACGGTGTTATGATTCTGTCCGAGAATCTACTGTGGGGGGAATCTGCCCAAGCCACAGTGCAATCCGATTTTGTGGAATACGTGAATTCACCCTGGTTTGGCTGGTGCTATGATGTGGGACACGCCATTCACACGGGAGATCCTCTGGAATCTTTGCTGAAATGTAAATACCCGCCCGTTTCCCTTCATACGCATGACTGTCTGGGAAAGGGCGAAGAAGATCATTATATTCCCGGTGACGGTGTACTGGACTGGAAGAAGTTTGCCCGTATACTAAAGGAGATCGGATATACGGGGGATCTGGTGCTGGAAGCCATGCGTCAGACCAGAAAAGCAGATGATAAAGACAGGGATACTATCTTGCGGAAACTGTACAGAAGAGCCAAAACAATACTGGATGATTACGAACAGCTGTGATGGTGTGCGTATAGAAGAAAGGAATAAGGCTAAACTATGAAGATCGTTACAACAACAAGTGTGCTGCCGGGAAGTTTTGATATATCCGCTATGTTGGATGAACTGCAGAATTGCGGTTTTTCTGATTTGGATATGGCATTTTATGCGAGTGTTTCCTATAAGGAGCATCTTTTTAAAAACGATAGTTATGAAGAATGGGCATATGGGGTGCGTAATGAAGCAGACAAAAGAGGAATTTCCTTTTATCAGGGGCATGCTTCTTTCGATGTTACCTATCCGAAACCGGAAATAGAAGAAAAAACGTTCCGCTGTGCATCTGTTTTGGGGATAAAATATCTTGTAGTACATCCCCATGTGAATGACTGGGAAAAAGAATTGCCCGGTGAACCGCCGTACAGCCATCCCTTCGGACGTGAAGAATTTATCAGTCTTAATAAACCAAGATATGAACGGCTGATAGGTTTGGCAGAAAAATATGGTGTGATTATGCTTTCGGAGAATCTGCTGTGGGGGGACGGTGCCAAGCTGACAGTAATGTCAGAACTGGTGGAAGCGGTTCATTCCCCCTGGTTCGGATGGTGTCTGGATACGGGTCACGCAATCAATCAGGGGGAATCCCTGGAATCGTTGCTGGAGTGCAAACACCCGCCGCTTTCCCTGCATACCCACGATTGTTACGGCGTTGACAAGGGAGATCATTTGATACCGGGTGACGGTAGTATTGACTGGCATAGATTTATGTGTATTCTGAAAGAGATCGGCTATACCGGAGAACTGGTTCTGGAAGCCGATAGCCAGCCGCGGGCAGCTGCTGAAAAAGACAGGACCGCCGTTCTGCGGAAGCTGTATGAACGTGCAAAAGCACTGGCAGATGTGTATGAACAACTGTAAATAAAAAAAGCCGCTCATCCGAACAGCCTAAAATAAATCAATATTCTTGTTGCCTTCTTCTTTTTCTGAAGTTTTTTGAAAAGAGAATAGGGGTCCGGGGGAAGGAGAAAGACTTTTTCGCAAAAAGTTTTTCTCCTTCCCCCGGTTTACAATCACTTCACCATAGCCAGAATTTGTGCCTTGGGTTTTGCGCCGACGGACTGGTTTACAATCTTGCCGTTTTTCATGACGATCAGCGTGGGGATGCTCATAACACCGAATTCCTGTGCCAGTTCGCCTTCATCATCTACGTTTACCTTGCCGACAACGATATCGGGATTTTCTTCCGCAATCTCATCTACGATGGGGGAAACCATACGGCAGGGACCGCACCAGGGTGCCCAGAAATCAATGAGAACCGTTTTCTCCGTGTTTACCGTTTCCTTGAAATTGTTTTTATTCAGATTCAGTACAGACATTTTTAAAATTCCTTTCTGTTTGAAATACTTTTCTTTTGTGATTACAGTATACCATAGTATTGCCGGATCTTCTGTGACTTTGTCACCAAAATCAAGAAAATCATGATATTTCTGATACATCCCCGTCATTACATAGCACAACAGCGGGAAGGATCTTCCGGCATCCGGCAAGCACACCGTCATGATCATTCAGGAGCAATCTGCCGTGATGAAAGAAATACAGGTTTTTTACCGGTTTATCCAGAAGCGCGCAGCAAACCTTTTTCGGAACAGGATGACCGCCGATGTGATCCATATGAGGATCGGAGATAAATACATCCGATGCAGAAAACAGATCAACGCCCACCAGATGAGCAGTATGCGAACGGTTTTCTCCAATGTCAAACCAATATAGTCGCTGTTTATTTCCAGGACAAAGGCATGGGTTAGGTGCCGGAACAGCTGCCGAAAATATGCAGTTTCGTAGTCACGTCACCTTTTACAGCAGTTCCAGTTCCGTGCGGATGGCTTGATCGGGTGTGGATTTTTCAGTGAATACCTTGTCTTTCCTCTCCAGTTTTACAAACTCATGATAATACCGTTCTCCGAATTCCCGCAGTGCTTTGGCGGGAAGTGGAGATTGTCCGGATTGGATGTAAGACCTTCCGCAGAAACAAAACCCGTCATTTCATCCTTTTCAGCCATATTCTCCAAGGTCTTGTTTACTGCTCTGAAGTTGTTGTACTTTTCATATTGCTGACTTCTGATTTCCAGAAAATCGCCCAGTCCGCCCATCAGAAACGGCACATCATAGAGATCCAGCCGCTTGCGGAAACCTTCAATAATTACCTGCATTTTCTGTTCATACAGGTGATACCGTTCATCACTGCAGTCCGCCTCACCCTGATGCCACAGCACGCCGGCAATGGTGGAAGTACGGGAAGCAAGGGCAGCCATATAGCAGGCATGATCGAACAAAAGTCCACCCACCTGCCACATATCCAGGGAAGTGCCGCCGTCCGCACAGGGAATCAACCCGACCTGTACGTTTTTCTCTTTGGCGTATAGATCCGCAAAGCTTTCGGCAAGACAGATACCGGAAGTATGCCTGTCCGGATTGACCGGCACATACAGGGGACGCCAGCGACCGTTGCGCAGTACCAGAATTTTATCGTTTACGATGGGTTCCACTTCATGGGAAAATCCACGGCCTGCCATGTTGGACTGACCGACGAGTAAAAAGGAATGTATCATACTTTACCTCCGCAAATAGGAAAATGTATAGGAAAGACTATATTCGGGTATTTGGCTTTGTTTCGCGATCCGCTTTGTGAGGACGGGCTCAAAGTCTTAGCGAACGAAAAACCAATCTTATTTTTATCATTATACTACAATTTCATGAATAAATCAATCCCAGATGTAAATTGATCTGACTATAAAGCGGTCATTGTGGATCTGCAAAATATTGTATCTGAAAAATTACGACGTTTTCAGTATATATTAAACGAATAATCGATTACAATATTGATATCCCATAGAGTGTTAATGAGGTGATTTTCAATGTCAGTATATGGTTATATTCGTGTTTCAACCGCAGAACAGAATGAGGACAGACAGTTGATTGCGATGCAGGAGAATGGTGTTTTGCGGGAAAATATTTTTATGGACAAGCAATCCGGTAAGGATTTCAATCGTCCGAAATATAAGAAGCTGATGCGGAAACTTAGAGGCGGTGACACATTATATATTAAAAGCATAGACCGTCTGGGACGGAACTATGAGGAGATTCAGGATCAGTGGAGATCTATTACAAAAGAGAAGAAAGCGGATATAGTCGTGATTGATATGCCGCTGCTCGACACAAGACGAGATAAGAACCTACTTGGTACATTCATCAGCGATATTGTACTGCAGCTTTTGTCCTTTGTAGCAGAAAATGAACGTGTCAATATCAGGCAAAGACAGAAAGAAGGGATTGCGGCAGCTAAGATGCGAGGGGTTCGATTTGGACGTCCGAGAATAATTATGCCGTCTGATTTTTATAAAGCGATAGAAAAATGGAAAGCGAAAGAAATGTCCGTTCAGGAAATCGTAAAAATATATAAAATCAGTGAATCCACATTTTTTCGCCGACTGCGTGAATACAATACGGATAATGAATAGCCTGATACAGAGTACAAAGTTCTCCTATCAGGCTACAGTGTTATTCAGCTAAAAAATCATCAACAATATCGGCAAGATGCATCGGAGACAAACATAGCTTTGTGCAGAGTTCAGCAAGACGACATACACGTTCTTTGTTCGGGGACAGATCGGGAATCGCCTTGAGAATCACTGCACAACCATCGTAAATATCTGCGTATGCAATACCGTAGGTGCTGTATCGGATACCGTTTACGATATAGCTGCTTTCGATCAGTATGTATTGGTGTGGTTTCATTCATACCTCCTTTTGTTGTGGAATTACTGGTGGATTACAGAACTTCGGGTTTGTGGATGTTGAGCGTCTCCAAGTCCATTGCAAGAGCATTGGCAATTTTTACGATCGTTGAGAAATGCGGATCAACGGTTTTACCAAGCTCAATGTCCTCCAAGGAACGGGAACTGAGTTCGGATTTTTCGGCAAGAAACTCCAAAGTCCAACCCAGTTCGTCACGGCGATTCCTGATTTTTCGACCGATATGCTGTGTTTCCGACATAATATCACCTCCTTTCGTGAAATTTTAGTATAGGAGGAAATAAATGGAAAAACCAGGAAGCGCGGTTCTATGTTGTAAACTGAAAATGAATATTATGTAAAAACAAAAAAACTGCCGTATTTCTACGGCAGGGAAGGATATTTGGCATAAAAAAAGTACCTCACCCGGGATTAATCGAGTGGGGTACTTTGCGAGGAACGGGTGTGAGAATCATTCTTCGGGACAGCAGGCGATAAGTACCGATGAAATAAGGGTTTCTTCAATGTGGTCACATTTTGTAGACTATAGGAAAGTAAACAGAGAAAAATAAAAGATATAAGAAAACAAAATAGTGGAACACAAACTCTACACAACTCAAGGTCCATCCAAAAAAAGATACAAAAATGGGGCTGAAATGTATATTTCAACCCCAAACTGAGCGACACTGCCGACCGTGCGGAAGATGTATTTATGTCTCTGGACAGGGAGCAGGTTACCATGAGTATCACCATTCTGTCCTTCGCCGGCGGTTTGCCCGGTAAGCTGGAAAACGGTGATATTGGTTTACGCCGACATGGAAACACCGACACTTCCTGTGATCTTCCCGGATTACAAAAAGGAAGACTTGTTTTCCGTTGGTCTGCCGCTGTCTAAAACGGAAATCACACAGGAAAATGTGCTCTCGCTGATCATATCAACGGTCACGTATATCGCTTATGTGGAGATACAGACCACCGTGATCCGCAACGCCATGAAAACCGGTCTTGCAAACCTTGCCTATACGATTTCCAAAGACACTTACACTGCACTGCGGGAGGGTGACTTCGAAAAATATGTGGTAAAACTGACCGGCGAAAGTGCCTATCGGACAAAGCTGGAAAACACCTACGAAGCCATGCCAGCACGATCCGGCACCTTCGGAACTACTACCTCGATGACAGACAGGTGGAAATGTACTGCAACAACATCTGCACCCGCCTGACCATCCAGATCAGCGAGGAAGGATATGAGAATCCCGAAGAACCGAGAATCCTCACGGATGAGGAAATTAAGTTCTACACCGAGCAGGCGAAAAATAACTACTGCCTTGAGCTGTGGGGACTGGAATAATGGAAACGGCGAATTCCCAAAGTAAATTCCACAGTAGGAAAGGAGTGGAATTTAGTATGAGAAACGATGGAAATAAGAGTGGGAAAAGTAAAAAAGAAGAATGAAACAGCCCCAGATTACAGC
>JAFUKI010000155.1 GCA_017467815.1 Clostridia bacterium | reverse complement strand
ATCAAAAAGTTTTTCCTCCCCCTGCAAAAAAACAATAATCCTCAAACATCCGCCTCAGGCATATATCTTGAGCTGTTTTCGGCGATAAATTTTTTGCGGGCGGGGAGGTCGTCGCCGAGGAGGGTTTCGAAGATCACGGCGGTGGCGGCGGCGTCGGCGGGGGTAACGCGGATGAGGCGGCGGGTGGCGGGGTTCATGGTGGTCTGCCACATCATTTCCGGTTCGTTTTCGCCGAGACCTTTGGAGCGCTGGAGGGTATATTTCAAGCCTTTGTCTTCCAGTTCCTTCACGATTGCCGCTTTTTCCGGCTCGTTGTAGGCGAAGCGGATCTCACCCTTGGACGGGGTGATCTCGAACAGGGGGGATTCCGCAATGTAGATCTTGCCTGCCTGGATCAGGGAGGGGAGCAGGCGGTAGAATAAGGTCAGCAGCAGCGTGCGGATCTGGAAACCGTCTTCGTCCGCATCGGTACAGATGATGATCTTGGACCAGCGGAGATTCTTCATATCGAAGGGTACCATGTCGTCCTTGTGCTTTACCTTCACTTCCACGCCGCAGCCGATGACTCTCAGCAGGTCGCAGATGATGTCACTTTTGAAAATACGGTCATAGCTGGCTTTCAGGCAGTTCAGCGTCTTGCCGCGGACGGGGATGATCGCCTGGAATTCCGCATCACGTCCCAGCTTGCAGGAAGTCATAGCGGAGTCACCTTCCACGATGTACACTTCCCGCTTTTCGGGGTCCTTGGAACGGCAGGAAACGAATTTTTCCACCCGGTTGGACATATCCGTGCTGACCGCCAGCTTCTTTTTCAGATTCAGTCTGGTGGATTCGGCGGTTTCACGGGAGCGTTTGTTGATCAGCGCCTGTGCGGTGAGCTTGTCGGCTTCCGTGGGGTTCTCCGCGAACCAGATTTCCAGCTGTTCCTTCATAAAATTGGTCATCGCTTCGGCAATAAAGGTGTTGGTGATGGCTTTTTTCGTCTGGTTGGCGTAGGATGTCTGGGTGGAAGAACCGTTGGTTACAAGAACCAGGCAGTCCTCGATATCCGCAAAGGTTACTTTGGATTCGTTCTTGTTGTATTTGCCGATCTGCTTCAGCCTGCGGTCAACGGCGTAGGTGAATGCAGTACGCACCGCACGTTCCGGAGAGCCGCCGTGTTCCAGGTAGCTGGAGTTGTGGTAATATTCCAAGGCATGCACCGCTTTGGATACGCAGAAAGAAATGTCGCATTCCAGTTTGTAGTCGCGCATGTCTTCTCTGTCGCGGCCTTTGGTTTCCAGATGCCAGAGGACGGGGCGCGTTTCGGCAGTTTCCCCGGCGATCTCCGCAACGTAGTCCTGGATACCGTTTTCGTAATAGTATTCGGATTCCTCAAAAGTGCCGTCGGCGTTCTCCCATTTCAGGATAAAGCGGACTTTGGAATTGACCACGGACTGACGGCGCAGCATATCGGTATAGTATTCCTTGGGAATGTCGATCTCGGTGAAAACCTCCAGGTCGGGCAGCCAATGGATGACGGTACCGGTACGCTTCTGGGATCGGGAAAGTTTGGTTTTGGTATATTCCCCCGCCGGTTCGCCCTTGGCAAAGGATATCTCACCCACCATATCCCCGGAATAGGATTTTACATGGAAAAACTCGCTGGAATACTGTGTAGCGCACGCACCAAGTCCGTTCAGACCCAGTGAATATTCATAAGCCGCGTCTTCGTCGTTATTGTTATACTTACCGCCGGCGTACAGTTCACAGAACACCAGCTCCCAGTTATATTTCTGTTCGTTCTCGTTCCAGTCCAAAGGTACGCCGCGCCCAAAATCCTCTACTTGTATAGAATGATCCCGGTACGCCGTCACAATAATATGATCGCCATACCCTTCCTTCGCTTCATCCACCGAGTTGGACAAAATCTCAAAGACCGAATGCTCACAGCCTTCCAGCCCATCCGACCCAAAAATTACCGCCGGCCTCTTCCGCACCCGGTCAGCACCTTTCAGCGATGTTATCGATTGATTATTATACTCTTTCTTCTCTTTTTTCATGTTGTTTGTCTTTCTGTTCGTTTATTTAGGGGGAACGGGGAAACGGGTCGCTTTTTGAAAAAAGCTCCGCAAAAACTTTCATGAGGGGGTTATTGGATGGGTGGAGTTTTGGTTCTCTGAATGGGGAATTGGCTCCCGCAGGTGGTGCAGTACGTTGGGATATAGTTGTTGCAGAGCGTCAGAAGTAGTGGAGATGGAAGTTAGGGACCACCGAGACCCTAACTTCCCACGCCGGCTTCTTTGGTACGTGATATAGTAATCCACGGGTTATATTTAATGTTTTTCTTACAGCCATCAACCCAAAACTAAACCAAACCGAACTCCACTGGTGAAAATCATCCTCCCCCCCAATCGCCCAAACTGTGCAGCCTTCTCCACCGAGGCATACTTGCCTCAGGAGAAGGGGGACCACTGAACTTCGCAGAAGTTCGGTGGTGGATGAGGTGTAACGTACAATTTGCTGTTTTTGAATTGGTGAAATAATATATATTATTTTATATTTAGCCAATTTAGTAGGTTCAAAACGCACGTTACACCTCATCCGTCAGCCTTAAGGCTGCCACCTTCCCCCACTGGGGAAGGCTTACACAGTACAGTCGATATCGTAAGAAAGGCGAAATAAATATAGGCAATTCTATATCTGTCCCTTTTTTTCAAAGTTTTTTGAAAAGAGGGCGGGGTGCAGGGGAGGGAGAAAGACTTTTTCGCAAAAAGTTTTTCTCCCTCCCCTGCGAAAAACCTAAAAAAACTCAATAAGTCGGAGAATCGAGGCGCCAGCCGTTGGGGGTGAGGACTAATTTGATTTCGATGAGGGTGTCTTTTTTGCCGTTTACGTAGGATTGGACTTCGGCGGTGACGAATTCTTCGCGGTTGATGATGACGGTGAAGTCGGATACGTCGTAGGTACGGTTGAGTTCTATTATGTCATCTTCTTCGAGTACGCGGCGGGTCAGGATGCCGGACTGTTCGATATAGCGTGCGAAGACGGCAGTTTGTTTTACTTCTTCTTCGGTACCTTCGTTGAAGACGTCGCTGATGCCGCTGAATGCCATGGTAAAGAGGTATTCGCAGTAATCCTCGGAATAGACGGCGCGGGTAGCCTCTTTGATCTCCTCAATATTTTCATAGCCGCAGGATTCGGAGACGGGGTAATAATTGGAAGCGGTCTCTCCGAGTTCGAAGGTGTCGAAGAACTTCTTGATCCGTTCTTCCTCATCCGCAAAGGGCAGACCTTCGCCGAAGTAGATCTCATTCAGGGGCATGGACGCCGGAATCAGCTCCGCCAGCGCCGCACCGATCTCCTCTTTTTCATAATAGGATCTGCAGGAAGTCAGGGAAACAAACATAATCATGCAAACGATACATACCAGTGCTTTTTTCATGGACATAATTCTCCCATCTGCCGCCTCTGCGACTTGATATAATCTTATTCTTCTTCTTCCTTATCGGTAACTTCTGCCGCTTCGGTGTCAGCTGCCGGTGCGGTATCCGCTTCCTCTGCATCCGTATCCGCAGCTTCCGGCTTTTCTTCTACCTTTTCGGTAATCGCAAAGTTGGCAATACCGGTTTCTTCGCCCACACGCATTACGATAACACCCTTCGCGCTTCTGCCGATGATGGAAATACCGTCTGCAGGGGTGCGGATGATGGTGCCGTCGGTGGTGATCATGAGAATATCATCCTCGTCATCCACCACAGCAATGCCGCAGAGTCTGCCGGTGCGGTCGGAAATGTCGTGACAGATCATACCCTTGCCGCCTCTGCCGTGGGATGCGTATTCTTCTATCTTCGTACGCTTGCCGAAGCCTTTTTCGGTGATGGTCAGCAGCTTGTGGTTTTCGCACCATGCGGGATCATTGGATACAATACAAGCACCTGCCACTTCGTCATCGTCCGCCAGATCCATACCGCGTACACCGCGTGCCGTACGTCCCATTTCCCGGACTTTGCTTTCGGCGAATCGGTTTGCCTTACCCGCACGGCTGGCGATCATGATGTCGCTGTCGCCGTAGGTATGGGCAACGAATACCAGTTCGTCTCCTTCATCCAGCGTAATGGCGATCTTGCCGCCTCTGCGCTGCATAATGAACTCGGACAGCATGGTACGCTTGATCACACCCTTGCGTGTCACCATGACGAGATATTCGTTCTCCAGACCCGCACCGTTCTCCAGTCCGTGAACAGAAAGCATGGCGGTGATCTTTTCCCCTTCCATATTTTCCAGAACATTGACGATATTGGTACCCTTGGCGGTACGTCCGGCTTCGGGAACGCGGTAGGCTTTGATCGCCTGACAGCGTCCGCTGCCGGTGAAGAACATGAGATGGCTGTGGGAATCCGCCACGACCACTCTTTCGATATAGTCTTCCTCCTTGGTGGACATACCGATAACGCCCTTGCCGCCTCTGCGCTGTGCGGAATAGGTATCCGCAGGCTGGCGCTTGATATAACCGGCGTTGGTCAGGGTGATCACAGCGTTATGCCGTTCAATGAGGTCTTCGTAAACGATTTCATTTTCCGCTTCGCTGATGGTGGTGCGGCGTTCATCCCCGAATTTTTCCTTGATGGCGGTCATTTCATCCTTGATGATCTGACGAACCTTTTCGGGATCGGCAAGCACGGCGCGGAATTCTTCAATGGAGGCACGCAGTTCAGCCAGCCGCGCTTCCACCTTCTGCTGTTCCATACCGGAGAGACGGCCGAGGGTCATATTCACGATTGCCTGTGCCTGATCTTCGGAGAGATCGAATCTCTGGCGGAGGTTTTCCTTAGCCGCAGCGGTATCGGGAGAACGGCGGATGATGGCGATGACCTCGTCGATATGGTCGATGGCGATCTTATAGCCTTCGTTGATGTGTTCTTCTCTGAGCGCTTTGGCGAGATCGAATCTGACACGGTTGGTGATGACTTCGATCTGGTGTTCGATATATACTTTGAGGATCTGCCGCAGGTTGAGGATCTTGGGTTCGCCCTTGACCAGCGCCAGCATATTGACGGCACAGGTATCCTGCAGCTGGGTATACTTATAGAACTGGTTGAGGATGATCTGGCAGTTGGCATCCTTCCGACATTCGATCACGATACGGAGACCCTTTTTGTCGGATTCGTCACGGATACCGGTAACGCCTTCGATGCGCGCTTCCTTGCCCTGCACCTGTTCCGCCATGGACTTCAGCAGTTCAGACTTCTGTACCATGTAGGGGATCTCGGTGATGATGATGCGGTGGTGATCGTCTTCGATTTCCGCTTTGGAACGGACCATGATATGCCCCTTACCGGTGGTATAGGCTTCCAGAATACCGGATTTGCCGTAGATACCGGCGGCGGTGGGGAAATCGGGACCCTTGATGAACTGCATCAGATCCGTGATGCCGGCATCGGGGTGATCCATCAGGTAGATGGTACCGTCGATGACCTCGCCCAGATTGTGGGGGGGAATATTGGTAGCCATACCGACAGCGATACCCACAGCACCGTTGACCAGCAGATTGGGGAATCTGGACGGGAGAACGGTAGGTTCCCGGCGGGTATTGTCGAAGTTCATATCCCATTTTACAACATCTTTTTCCAGATCGCGCATCATTTCATCGGCAATCTTGGAAAGACGTGCCTCGGTGTAACGGTACGCAGCCGCGCCGTCACCGTCTATGTTACCGAAGTTACCCTGACCTTCTACCAGGATGTAGCGATAGGAGAAAGGCTGCGCCATACGAACCATCGTGCCGTATACCGCACTGTCACCGTGAGGATGATACCGACCCAACACGTTACCAACAGTCGTCGCCGACTTGCGGAACTTCTGGTCATACGTCAGATGGTCCTCGTGCATCGCATATAAAATACGACGCTGCCCCGGCTTCATCCCATCCCGCGCATCCGGCAAAGCACGCGACACAATTACGGACATCGAATACTCAATAAACGACTTCCGTACCTCTCTCTCCATATTAATCGGAACAATCTTCTGCTCCGGAAAACTCAAATCAACCGACTCTTTCTTATCAGCCATTTTATTTTGTCCTTTTTTGTTTTTTTATTTTTTTGGGGGGGCGGGATAAACAATTTTTGCTAAAAAGTATTTCACCCTCCCCCGCGCCCCCTCCCTCTTTTCAAAAAACTTGAAAAAGAAGGGGGTGCGGGTTATGGTTTGTTTATCTTTATTTTACGTTTGTTTGTCCGTTTCCCCTGCATTTGCGAAGCAAATATATCGCGCACCGTCAGGTGCATATCGCATTTGCGAAGCAAATATATCGCATCCCGCAGGGATATATCGCGGACTTAAGGTTTACCTTAAGTCCATCCAAAAGTCCATCCGGTTTCCATTAAATATCCAGATTTTCCGCATATTTGGCATTGGCTTCAATAAACTCACGTCTGGGTTCAACCTTGTCCCCCATCAGTACGGAGAAGATCTCATCGCACGCCATAGCATCTTCGATCTCCACTTTCAGAATGGTACGGGTAGACGGGTCCATGGTGGTTTCCCAGAGTTCTTCGTAGTTCATTTCACCAAGACCTTTGTAACGCTGGGTTTCCACGTTCTTGCCGCCCAGCTGTTCGATACAGCGGTCTCTTTCCGCATCTGAGAAGGCATACAGCTTTTTGCTGCCCTTCTGGACCGCATACAGCGGCGGCTGGGCGAGGAATACGTGTCCGTCCTCGATCAGTTTCCGCATATGACGGAAGAAGAAGGTCAGAAGCAGAATACGGATATGGGAACCGTCCACGTCCGCATCCGCCATGATGATGATCTTGCCGTAGCGGATCTTGTTGATATCGAATTCTTCCCCGATGCCGCAGCCCAATGCCTGGATGATGGGCGTCAAGCTGGGGTTGGAGTATACTTTGTCCAGTCTGGATTTTTCGACGTTCAGGACCTTACCGCGCAGGGGCAGGATGGCTTGGAACTTACTGTCACGACCGCTCTTGGCACTACCGCCTGCGGAATCCCCTTCCACCAGGTACAGTTCGGTCAGTTCCGCTCTGCGTTCCTGACAGTCTGCCAGTTTGCCGGGGAGGGAGCCGCCTTCCAGAACGCCTTTTCTTCTGGTCAGTTCTCTCGCCTTCCGCGCCGCTTCTCTTGCCTTCTGTGCCGCCAGGGATTTTTCGATGATCGCCTTGGCAACGGTGGGATTTTCTTCAAAGAATTCCGTCAGTTTTTCCGTTACGATGGAATCCACGATACCGCGCACTTCGGAGTTCCCCAGCTTCGCCTTGGTCTGGCTTTCGAACTGAGCATCCGGCAGTTTTACGGAAACCACGGCACACAGACCTTCACGGGCATCTTCCCCGGCGAGGTTCTTATCGGAATCCTTCAGCGCACCGGATTTTCTGGCGTAATCGTTCAGCACACGGGTGATGGCGGTTTTGAAGCCTACTTCATGGGTACCGCCGTCGATGGTGGACATATTGTTGGCAAAGGTAACGATGGTCTCGTTATAGGAATCGTTGTACTGCATAGCCACTTCCGCCGTGATGTCGCCTTTTTCCGCCTTCATATAGATGGGTTCGGGGTGTACCACTTCGCAGTGCTTGGCGTTATTGAGATGTTCTACAAAGGAACGGATACCGCCTTCGTACATCAGGTCGTATTCCTTCTGTTCCTTCTTGGGCGCCAGAGCCGCTTCGTCCTCGTCGATCACGCTGTCCATGGCGATATCTTTTTCTTCCGCGGGGATATCCTCACCGGCACGTTCCAGCAGCAGCTTCACCTGATCAGGGGTACCGTCGGAGTGGATCTGGTCGTCGTCTCTCTCGTCTCTGAGAATGATGCGCACACCGGCATTCAGGAAAGCCTGTTCTCTGAGACGTGTCAGCAGGGTGGGCATATCGAATTCTGTTGTATCGGTAAAAATTTCCGGGTCGGGTTTGAAGCGGACGTACAGACCTTTTCTGCCGTCTGCCTCTCCCACGCAGGCGAAAGGACGGACCACAACGCCTCTTTCGTAGCGGATGGTGTAGCGTTTACCGTCATAGCAGTTGTCCACTTCCAGCCATTCGGAAAGGGCATTTACAACGGAAGCACCAACCCCGTGCAGCCCCCCGGAGATCTTGTACCCCTGACCGCCGAACTTACCGCCGGCATGGAGCACGGAAAAGACTACCTGCAGGGTAGGCATATTCATTTTGTGGTGCATCTGGGAAGGGATACCGCGTCCGTTATCGGCAACGGAAACGCTTCCGTCCCCATGGAGAATCACTTCCACCTGATCGCACCAGCCTGCCATAGCTTCGTCAATGGAATTATCCACGATTTCGTACACCAGATGATGGAGACCGCGCTGGGAGGTAGTACCGATATACATACCCGGCCGTTTCCGCACCGCTTCCAGTCCTTCGAGCACCTGTATCTGGTTCTCGTCATACACTTCTTGAATCTTCTTTTCTGTATCCATTTTACTCTTTATCATCCTCCATGCCGCATAGCAGCATATTTTTTATTTTATATTTCTCTCACA
This sequence comes from Clostridia bacterium, assembly GCA_017467815.1. Taxonomy (GTDB): domain Bacteria; phylum Bacillota; class Clostridia; order Oscillospirales; family CAG-272; genus UMGS1696. Next base: position 577 of record JAFUKI010000155.1, on the reverse strand, counting down.
AACAAACATATTTTCAGAGAGTAAAGCATTCTTCAAAAAAAATTTCATTCCAGCGACATACAAAACACATACCGCACTCACCACCACGTCTTACACCCAACTACCGCCACCCGCCCAACTGCGTAAGCCTTCCCCAGTGGGGGAAGGTGGCAGCCTTTAGGCTGACGGATGAGGTGTCACACTGACAGTCTGATATTCTAAAAGAATTCTTCAAAAAAATTATATCCCAACGACATACAAAAACACATACAGCACCCACCACCACGTCTTAAACCCAACTATCGCCAAGTACCCAAACGGTGTAGCCTTCCCCAGTGGGGGAAGGTGGCAGCCTTGAGGCTGACGGATGAGGTGTCACACTGACAGTCTGATGTTCTAAAAGAATTCTTCAAAAAAATTTTATCCCAACGACATACAAAAACACATACAGCACCCAACACCACGTCTTACACCCAACTATCGCCAATTACCCAAACTGTGTAGCCTTCCCCAGTGGGGGAAGGTGGCAGCCTTGAGGCTGACGGATGAGGTGTCACACTGACAGTCTGATGTTCTAAAAGAATTCTTCAAAAAAATT
>JAFUKI010000154.1 GCA_017467815.1 Clostridia bacterium | reverse complement strand
GGATCTGCACTTCAAAAGGAATACCGTCTCTTCCGATTACAGTTGTATGCAGGGACTGGTACATATTGGGTTTCGGGGTGGAGATGTAATCCTTGAAACGTCCGGGAATGCTCTTGAACATATCATGGATGATGCCGAGTGCCGTATAACATTCCAATTCCGTATCCACAATGATACGAATTGCATAAAAGTCGTAAATCTCATCAAAACTCTTATTCTGATTGAACATTTTACGATAAATGGAATAAACGGTCTTTACACGGCCTTCCAAACTGAAATGAATATTATATTCAGCCAGTTTTTCGGACACGTAGGAGCGGGTGTTTTCAATGAAATTCTGGTTCTGTCCGTACTTACGCTCAATATCGGAATTGACTTCGTTGTAACCAATGGGGTCAAGGTAGGAGAGTGCCAGATTCTCCAATTCCTGCTTCATACGCTGCATACCTAAACGGTGCGCAAGAGGTGCGTATACGTGCATGGTTTCCAGCGCGGTTGTGCGGCGCTTGGATTCGATTTTTGCACCGAGAGTACGCATATTATGGAGTCTGTCGCAGAGCTTGATAAAAATAACACGGATATCCTTGGACATAGCGAAGAGCATTTTGCGGATATTTTCCATATGCGCTTCTTCTTTGTCCTCGACATTGATGTCGTTCATTTTGGTGAGTCCGTCAACCAGCAGTGCCACATCCTGACCGAATTTGTTTTCGATGGTAGACAGGTCGGTTTTGTCCGGACAGTCCTCAACCGTATCGTGGAGAAATGCCGCACAGATGGAATCTGTATCCAGTCCAAGGGTAGCAACAATTTCCGCAACGGCTATGGGATGAGAAATATATGGATCACCGCTGACACGGTATTGCCCTTCATGGAGGGATGCTGCGTATAAGTAGGAACGGTTAATTTTCTCAAGGTCGTAGTTCTTCTCACTGTTTTCCAGCAGTGTGATGAGCTTATCTATGGGTGGATAACAATCTGCCTGGCGATTTTCAGCAGTACACATACCATTCACATCCTTTCTGTGTTGATTGCAAATGATTCATCGGGGATAATCGGTAATAAGTCTTTTGTAGAGAGTCGAGTTTTCCAGATTTGTCTTAGCGGCAGACGGTACTCGTTCAAATACATACATACCATCCTGTAGTGACATTTCAATCAACTGCAGCTCCCGCAGAATGCTCAGAATCAACCGAACTTTACCGGGAGAAAACATATGTCCTTTATTTTTTAATTTGTCGCAGAACGCGCGAAGTGTATAGACATGATGGTGTACGGTCATATCGTGCTTGATCTGATTGTACACAACGCCGCATTCTTCTCTTGTGGGAATCAGCCGGATCTGCTCACCTACGGTCAGGTCACACTTCTCGCCTTCCATCAGCGAATCGCTCAGAGCGTAATCTCTGGATTCCGCATCGTACTGTTCCGCGGTCAGCCGGATGTCCTTGACAATCAGCTGCAGTGTGGTGTTGCCCTGGAATTCATTGATATCCAGTGTGAACAGCACGTCCACAATATCACCCGGGTAGGCGTCAATATCCGCAACGGTCATTCGGAATGCCATGGCACAGACATTCTGTTTTCCGATTTTTAACGTCAGTCTCACGTGTTTTCCGCCGCCGACCGCTACCATTTCCTGTATGGGCAAGTGACCCATGTAAAACACAGGCACAGGATTGGATACACCATAAGGTTCAAGGTAGTACAGCTCATTGACCTGCTCCATTGTGACTTCGGAGGGAATCAGTTCACATTCCGCTTCAACAGCAGGTATACTGTCAATGTCTTTAAGACATTCTCTGGCATATTTATTGATGCGTTCCTTAAAAGCCGCCAAATTTTCACGGCGTATGGTAAGTCCTGCAGCCAGCTCGTGACCGCCGAATTTAACCAGAAGATCAGAACATTCTGCAAGAGCATCCACAAGGTTCATGCCCTTGATGCTTCTTCCGGAGCCTTTGCCGATGTCATGTATACAATTTTCGTTTTCGGGGTCATGTACGTTATTATTGCCTTCAAAAGACAGAAGAATGGTGGGACAGTTATATTTCTCCGTGATCCGGGAGGCTACGATACCGATGATTCCGTGATGCCATGTCTCGTCATCCAGAACAATGACGGGATCGTTATCAAAATCATGATTTTCCAGGATCTGGGCATAGGCAGCTTCTACGATCGCGTTTTCTACATTCTGACGCTCACGGTTGATCTCACAGAGTTCTTTAGCAATGGGCGCGGCCTGTTCACAGTCTTCTGCCAGAAACAGCTCAACCGCCAGGGAGGCATTGCGTATACGACCGGCAGCGTTGATTCTCGGCGCGATTGTATAACCAATCAGCGATGCTGTTATTTTCTTTTTGGTTGTGGAAGATTTACTTCCATCGGAACGGGATGCGTCTATCAGTTCCACGATGCCGGGACGCGCTTCTGCTTCCATCAAAGCAATACCGTAACTGACGATCAGCCGGTTTTCATCCCGGACAGGCATGACATCCGCAATGGTACCGATGGCAACCAGATCGCCGTAGTCTCTGGCAACACGCCGTACACATTCGGTGACAGTTTTCTCGGGATTCAGGGCAATCTCCAGTGCGCAAAGAAGCTTGAATACAACGCCAACACCGGCCAGTTCCTTAAAAGGATATGTGCAGTCCGGACGTTTGGGATTTACTACAGCAACCGCATCCGGGATTTCACTGTGACACTCGTGATGGTCCGTGACGATCAGTTCCATGCCCAATTCTTTGATCAGGAGTGCTTCAGCGGATGCTGTGATACCGGTGTCCACGGTAATAATCAGGTTGTTGCCCGCATCAGCCAATTTTCGTACGGAACCTTCGGACATTCCGTATCCCTCTCCGAGACGGCTGGGAATATAGTAAGAAACATCCGCTTCCAGCTCCTGCAGAAACAAGTACAGGCAGCTGACTGCGGTCACACCATCCACGTCATAATCGCCGTAAATGACTATTTTCTCCTTGTTTTCGACTGCCGAAAGAATTCTCTCGACGGCGGTCTCCATATCCTTCATACTGTAAGGGTCATGGAGCTGCTCTGTCTTTTTGGAGAGAAAATCTCTTGCCTCGTCGGGGGTAAGGCAGCCTCTTCGACAAAGCAGTGTTGCAGTGGGAAGAGTGATCCCAAGATCATCGGCAATTTCACGTGCGGCTGTGTTATTTTCCATTTGCGCATGTGAAGTATGGACGACCCAACGATTCTGTTTTTTCATCAGTCCATCTCGTTCTCTATATTGCAAGAATTATCATCCGCTTGGTTTGTCTGAGGCAGAATCTCTACAATCACAATATCCGGAACTTTTTCCTTTCTAATGTGTTCTATATATCCAAGTAAGCAAAATGCAAGAATAAATCCGACAGCTGCTGCACAATAGGCAGCTGTAACATTATGGAAAAGCAAATCTGCAATCCAATAAAATATACCGCACAGCAAAAGCGGCATGAGAAAAACAAGGGCGGCATCCCACAGTAATGTTTTCTCTTCAGTTTCCACCATTACAGTATCTCCCGGTACTGCATTCATCGGATTACGGGCTTTTGCACTCATTTTTTTCCCCGCTCCGAAAATCGCGCCGGCAGAACACGTGTGTTTACCGCAGTCTTTCTGACTGCATCCGTCACACATGGCAGACCGCGTGACTTCCACAACGGCATACTTTCCGGAAATCGCTTTTACCAATGCTTTCTGTTTCATTTGATACCTCAAAAAGGAGAATATCGTGCCAATATCTGTCGTGCTACGCGAAGACCGTCCACAGCGGCACTGACGATTCCACCGGCGTAACCGGCACCTTCGCCGCAGGGATAGATATTGTCATGTCCGACAGCGGTTAGTTCTTCTGTACGCAATATACGCACGGGAGCGGAGGTTCGTGTCTCTACTCCGGTCATAGGAACATGGGAAGCCGCAAAACCGTTTATCTGTTTATCAAAATGACGCAGACCGTTTTCCAACATACCGGAAATGAATCCCGGAAAAATATCATGGAAGTCACATGGCCTGACTCGATTGTCACGGTAGGAAGGGATAACTCTGTCAGGAAGACTTCCCTTCTGTCCGTTCAGAAAATCACCGACAGTCTGCATAGGCGCATAATAGTCGGAACCTCCGAAATGAAAGGCGGTTCTTTCCAGATTACGCTGAAATTCGATGGCTTTATCCGGTGTACTGCCGTAATCTTCCGGATGAACGGATACGCATATGGCGGCATTGGCATTCTTGCCGTCTCTTGCTCTTTTGCTCATGCCGTTTGTTACAACGCCGAATTCTTCACTGGCTGCCGGAACAACTTCACCGCCGGGACACATACAGAAACTGTAGCATCCGCGCTCTCCTTCACGATAGGAAACCTGATATTCGGCAGCACCAAGGGAGGTATCCCCCGCCAGATCTCCGAACATAGCCCGGTTAAGATCATCCTGCAGATGTTCGATTCGTACACCCACGGAAAAAGGTTTAGGTGTGAGGACAAAACCGCCCGAAATCAGGTTGTCATATAAGTCACGGGCGCTGTGTCCGGCTGCGATGATAAGGGATGAATAGGGGATTTTTTCGCCGTTTGCGACAATACTGCCGTCGGAGATATGTTCCACAGTAGTGTTGTATCGGATTTCGCCACCATGTTCCAGAATACGCTCATGGGCGGCAGCTACAACTTTTACCAGAACATCGGTCCCGATATGGGGCTTGGCTTTCCAGGCAATATCTTCCGGTGCACCAAGTTCACACAAAACCTTGGTAACATAGGACATCAGGGGGTCATGGATTCTTGTGGTCAGTTTGCCGTCAGAGAAAGTACCCGCTCCTCCTGCTCCGAACTGAATGTTGGAATTCGTATTCAGAACCCCGGTTTCTTTGAATATGCGAACCTGCTCGGCTCTTGTTTCCACATCGGCACCGCGTTCCAGTATAAGGGGACGGTAACCGTATTCTGCCAGAATCATACCACAGAACATTCCGGCAGGACCAAATCCGATAATTACCGGTCTGTGTTCAGGCTTTTCCGTACCGATTGTCAAATGCAATTCCGGTTCTGTGTACCGTTTTATGCCTTTGGAATGGATTTTTTCTTCCATTTTGGGACTGTTCTCAATTTCGGCATATACGGAGTACACAAAGCTGATCTGGGACTTTCTGCGCGCATCAATGGATTTTTTATTGATGTGCATTGCCAGAGGACGACTGCCGAGCTGTTTATGTACAACCTTTCCGGCATCCTCCATTGCCATAACATCCTCTGTACCCTGTTTCTGATAAGGGACACGGATATTTTCTATGAGAATTTTAATTGTCGGATTCATGATTCTGGGTGTCTTCATTCAAGTCATCGTATCCGAATGCCACATTTATATAATAGGGTTCCGGACCGATCTCAAATACATATATCTGTTGTTCTTCTTCCGTCAGTTCAGCATCCTGGAGATTGGAAATGTCAAATTCGAATATAAGAGGCACTTTCTGTACGCCTGTTGTGGTGCCGTCGAATCCACTCATATCGGCGTAGGCAATGATATCCCCGCCGTGTCTTTCTTCAGCACCGCTGTCTGTCAGCTGATCCACAATGGCTTCAGCGCCGCGGATGCGGATCTGAATTCCGCCGTCCAGAATCTGGAAATACTGAATGTCTGTATGAATGTTGATGGGCTGGAACGCATCTGCAGACAGCCAGTAATAGGCGTCTTTCACTTTCTGGAAATTGACTTGTACATCAACCGTTACCTGGTAGTCATCTTTGATTGTGATTCCGCCGGATGTTTCAAGAATATTTTTGCTGCTGAAAAGACCGTTTCTCTGGGTGATCAGCGTTTCGTCAATTTCGATGGGCAGAACGAGATCTTCCTTATCCATTACCAGTGTATCACCATAAACAGTTACTTCGCTTGGAATAATCTGGATGTCGGCATACTTATAGATATTCTCTCCTGTCCTGTTTCCCTTGACTTCGAGACGGACATTCTGTTCACGGATGATCGGCACTTCCACGATCACGCTTTTAGGAGTGACTTCAATATACTTGGTATCTTCATCCCCCAGGGGATTGTTGTACTCATCCATCAGGAGAATGCTGCCGGAAGCGGTGAAAGAACGGATTCTGTCTTTGCAATCAACGATTACTTCGACGGTCTTGATTTTGTTAATGATCTGTTCCGGACCTCTGACTGTTATATTCCTGATAATTTCACCGTTATATTTGACGACAATATCATCTCCAATGGAATAACCGTCGGGCAGCATCTGTCCCCCGAGATCGGGAGTTACATTAACATCTTCAATGGTTTTTTCGATTACCTTATCGATTGCCACAATCATAACACTTTCACTCTGACTCACGATTTCGATCCCTGCCGGAATGGACTTTTTATCAATGTAAATATTCATGAGACGGGAGAGTGTGTTTTCATCGAACCTGGCTTCTCTCATGTCAACATAAGCAACAATATTGTTTTTCACCTTTTCAATATTGGCTTCCGTACCCTTTACGGCAATATTGATCCTCTGATTTCTGCCGGTGAAAATTTCGTAGTTGTAATCCGGAAGAGCAACAGAGTCCTCATTCCGCAGTTCCACTACAATATTTTCGATATTGGCGGTAATTTTCGGGTTTTCAAGGCTGTCGAAGTAAAACCATATGGAAACAGCTGCGAGTACACAGAGGATTTTGATGATCAGATTCAGGTTTTTGTTACTGATTTTTCCGATTTTTTTCAGTATTCCCTTCAACCCTTTTTCTTCTTTGTTCATTTGCCATCCTCCCCTCCGTGCTTTTTGTTATCGGTCCGTTTTTCGCTAAACCGATTCAAGGTAAGCTTTGCTTTACGTACACCGTTTTCATTTTCACCGATCAGATATTCTTTCAGGACACTGCTCAGTGTTTCCTTATCAAAGTTACGTTCCAGCTTGCCATCCTGTGCCACAGAGATCGTGCCGGTTTCTTCGGATACGATGATCACGACAGCATCACTGTTTTCACTCATACCGATACCTGCACGATGACGTGTGCCCAGGTCTTTGATAATATTGGTGTTCACAGAAAGAGGGAGAAGACACCCGGCTGCATAGACACGATCATTGCGGATTATTACGGCGCCGTCATGCAGAGGAGATTTATTAAAAAAGATATTTTTGAGAAGAAAAGCTTCGGGATTGGCGTCGATGGTGGTTCCTGTGAGAATAACATCCCCGAGTTTTGTGGTGCGTTCAATGGCAATAAGGGCACCTGTCTTGGATTTACTCATATCCACAACAGCCTCCGTAACTTCATCAATCATATGGAGAGTCTGTGTATTATCCTTGATCTCTGTAATGCCGCGAAGACTCTTCAGGGACTGACCGCCCATTTTTTCCAGCACGGAACGCAGCTCCGGCTGAAACAGTACAGTCAGCAAAATAATACCGTTCTCAAATATATTTTCTAAGGTCTTGTGTACGACCACCATACCGAGACTTTCACTTACAAGGTGTAAGACAAACATTAATCCTACACCGATAACCAGTTTCCCGGCGCGTCGGTCTTTCAAAAACATTACAAGATAATACAGCAGCACCGCAATAATGGTAATATCCAGAACGTCGGTAATGATATCTTTCAGATCAAAGCCGTACAATATGTTCTTCAGCATCCGCATCACACCTTTCATATTGTGTCTATTGTAATATTATAACACACGGCTAAGCATTTTTCAAATATTTTTGCAATTTAATTTAAAAACATATTGTAAACTTCCGCTATTTTTTACTTGTTTCCTGCTTCTGATACGGTCAAGTGCTTCCATATTCTATATTTCCCATATTTTACAAAGGAAGAATCGGTATATTTATGCAAAAAAATTCAAATTTCCTCTTTTCATTTCCCGTGAAATGTGATATAATATAGTGATTTCTTTTATGAAGGTGGTGACTGTTCTGCTTTATAAAGGTACCACGGACAATCTGAATGTGATCTGCGGTCATTACGGAAGCGGAAAAACCAATATAGCTGTAAATCTTGCGTTGTCACAGAAAGCCAACTGCCCGGGTTCAGTTGTCAATATTGCGGATCTGGATATTGTCAATCCCTATTTCCGTACTGCTGATGCTGCCGACATTTTAAAACGGGCCGGGGTTAATGCAATGATTCCCCTATTCGCCAACTCCAATGTGGATATTCCCGTGATGCCGGATGCCATGCAGACTATGTTTGATCCGGATAAAAAAGATCAGTTTTCTTTTATTGATGTTGGCGGTGATGATGGTGCTGTTGCGCTTGGAATGTATGCGGAGAGAATCAAAAACTGCGGATACGGTATGATCTATGTTGTCAGTATGTACAGACCTCTCACAGCTGATCCCAAAGAAGCTGCAGAATTGCTGCGGGAGATCGAAGAAGTTTCCCATCTGAAATGCACCGGTATGATAAACAACAGCTCAGTTGGTGCGGAAACAACAGCTGAGGATGTTCTTGCCGCCGTGGAGTGGGCGCATACCTGTGCGGAGTGCTGCAGCCTGCCGCTGCTCTGTCATTCTTATTATCAGTCGCTTCTGCCGGAGCTTCCGGAAATATTTTCCGCTGCCGGTTACGGCGACGAAATATTGCTCCCCATGATCAATGTTACCAAGCAAATTTTTTAATTTGTATTTTTTAACCCTAACAGGAGGAAATTATGAATAAAGTTACATTCACAGTGGATCGCTGCAAAGGATGCGGTCTCTGCGTGGAAGCCTGCCCCAAAAAGATTCTGGAAATTGCCAAGGATGTTCTGAATGCCAAGGGGTATCATCCGGCAAGAATGACCGATCAGGAAAAATGCATTGCTTGTGCCATGTGCGCGATGATGTGCCCTGACTGTGTAATCAAAGTTGAAAAAGACGTTTGATTATCGGTTTGCCTGCAGTAAACACAAATTACAACAATACATAAAATTTATAATTGCCGTTCACACGGTATAGGAGTTCATTATGGCTAAGAAAGTTTTAATGAAGGGAAACGAAGCAATCGCTGAAGCTGCCATCAGTGTCGGCTGTATTCATTTCTTCGGCTATCCCATCACACCTCAGACTGAAGTTGCTGAATATCTCGCAAAAAGACTTCCCAAAGTCGGCGGTCTCTGCCTCCAGGCGGAGAGCGAAGTTGCTGCAATCAATATGACTCTTGGCGCGGCAGCTGCCGGTACCCGTGTTATGACTTCCAGCTCTTCTCCCGGAATTTCCCTGAAGAGTGAAGGTATTTCCTACATTGCAGGCAGTGATCTTCCCTGTCTGATCGTAAATGTACAGAGGGGCGGACCCGGTCTCGGCGGTATTCAGCCCTCTCAGGCCGACTATTATCAGGCTACCCGCGGTGTTGGTCATGGGGATCTGAGACTGATCGTACTTGCACCTTCTTCCGTACAGGAAATGGCATCTCTCACTGCACAGGCTCTGGATCTGGCGGATATTTACCGTATGCCCGCTATGCTGCTGGCTGACGGTGCGTTGGGTCAGATGATGGAACCGGTTGACTTCAGTGCTTTCCCGAAGCGTGACGTACCCGAAAAGACCTGGGCTACCGTTGGACACAACAATGCCCGCCCCCACAATATCGTAAACTCCCTGTACATTGATCCGCAGGTACTGGAAGATTCCGTAAAGGCACGTTACCAGAGATATGCGGAAGTTGAAAAGAACGAAGTACAGTACGAAGAATTCATGACGGATGATGCGGATATTGTTTTGGTGGCATTCGGTATCACAGCGCGTATCTGCAAGAGTGCTGTCACTGCCGCACGTGCAGCCGGTATCAAAGCAGGGCTTCTCCGTCCCATTACCCTCTGGCCTTTCCCAAAGGATGCGATTTCCGCTGCTGCCGATCATGCAAAGGCACTGATGTCCGTGGAAATGTCCATGGGTCAGATGGTTGACGATGTTCGTTTGGCTGTAAACGGTAAGAAACCTGTATACTTCTACGGCAGAACCGGTGGTATGATCCCCTCTGTGGAAGAAGTTACCAAAGAAATCTGTTCTCTGGCCAATGCGCTCTGAGACGGTATAGTTGTGCAGAAAGGAATTTAGAATGAAAACTGTATTTGACAGACCTCATGCTCTGTGTGATGTGCCCCTGCACTACTGCCCCGGCTGCACACACGGTATTGTTCACCGTCTGGTTGCAGAGGTTATTGATGAACTTGGTGTAGAAGGCAAGACAATCGGTATTGCACCTGTTGGATGCTCCGTATTTGCCTATAATTATTTCAACTGTGATATGATCGAAGCTGCCCATGGTCGTGCGCCGGCAGTTGCCACCGGTGTAAAGCGTACGCATCCGGATAATGTGGTATTTACTTACCAGGGTGACGGTGACCTTGCAGCAATCGGTACCGCCGAAACCGTTCATGTAGCGGCAAGAGGTGAAAATATCACCATTATCTTTATTAACAATGCCATTTACGGCATGACCGGCGGTCAGATGGCTCCTACCACTCTGCCCGGTCAGGTTACCACAACCTCTCCTTACGGTCGTGACCGCAAGATTCAGGGTAATCCCATCCGTGTCTGCGAAATGCTTTCCACCCTGGACGGTACTGCTCTGGCGGCAAGAGTTTCCGTTGATACGCCCAAAGCTGTTATCAATGCCAAAAAGATGATCAAAAAAGCGTTCCAGAATCAGCTGGATGGTAAGGGCTTCTCCATTGTTGAAGTACTTTCTACCTGTCCTACCAACTGGGGTATGAGTCCGACAGACGCTTTGCAGTGGCTGCGTGATAATATGATTCCGTATTATCCTCTCGGTACATACAAAGATATTGACGCACAGGAGGCATAATTATGACAACAACTATGATTTTTGCTGGTTCCGGCGGACAGGGTATTCAGTTCTCCGGCAAGCAGATTGCAAAAAGCGGCATGTATGCCGGCTATCAGGTTACGTTTCTTCCCTCCTACGGTCCTGAAATGCGCGGCGGTACTTCCAACTGTACGGTTGTAATTTCCGATGAAGAAATCGGTTCCCCAAGCGTAGTTTCTCCTGATATCGCTGTCGTTATGAATAAGCCCTCATTCGAGAAATTCGCTCCCCGTGTACAGGCAGGCGGTAAGCTGTTTCTGGATTCTACCCTGATCGATCTGACAACGGATCGCGAGGATATCTCCGTAATTCCCGTTCCTGCTACAACACTTGCGGAAGAAAATGGTCTGAACGGTTTCTCCAATGTTATTCTGATGGGTAAGATCATCAAGGAGACTGGTCTGTTCAAGTATGAAGACTTTGTAGAATATCTGGTTGCCAGCATTCCTCCCGCAAAGGCTGCACTGATCGAAAAGAATACAAAGGCACTTGAACTGGGTTACAATTATACTGTATGAGACAGAACGAAAAGACATATCGCAGGCATTTGGCGGTATGTCTTTTTTTCATAATTTTCCATTGACTTATAATATTGCTTGACATATTTCCGTTTCAGATGTACATCATATAGTCATGTAGCAATGATGAAATGAAACAGGAAAATAGAAATATGAAAAGTAAGATACAAAGAATTGGAATTTCATTTTTTTCCGTCTGGGTAGTATTGCTCTGTCTGGTGCTGCCGGTCGGTGCATCAGATGTTCGGCAGGTTTATCCCGGCGGTATGCCTTTCGGTGTGAAGTTCTCCTGTAATGGGTTGGTTATCGTAGGTTTTACGGAGGTCGATACTGTCTCAGGAAGTTCGACACCTGCCTATGATGCCGGACTTCGTGTAGATGATGTGATTCTGTCTGTAAACGGTACTACTGTAAAAACGGCACAGGACTTTTTGGCACTTGTCGAAAATACAAATGATACAGTCGATATAACATTTGAACGAGCCGGGGAGACACATACAGTACGATTTGCTCCATCTTACAGCGAGAGTGAACAGAAATACAAGACCGGGATGTGGATACGTGACACGACAGCAGGGATTGGAACGGTAACATTCATTGAGCCGGACACAGGGATTTTTGCCGGATTGGGGCATGGGATATGCGATCAGTCGTCCGGCAAGCTGCTGCCGATGTCGCGTGGTGTTGTGGAAGATGTAGAGATATCGGGAATTGCCAAAGGGGTCTGCGGCAGGCCGGGTGAGCTGAAGGGGTGTTTTACCGGTGAGGAGACCGGTGTACTGCTGAAAAATACACTCTGCGGTGTATTCGGTATGTATAAGGATATTCCCTACGATTCTATCCCACAGGAAATGCTTCCGGTTGGATGCAAGGAAGATGTACACGTTGGGGAGGCGTATATCTGGTGTACGCTTGATGATAATGTTGTGCGGGATTATAAGATCGAGATCACCGGGGTGGAGATGGATGATTCGAGGAATTTTCTGATTAGGGTATTGGATGAAGAATTGATCGAGAAGACG
>JAFUKI010000153.1 GCA_017467815.1 Clostridia bacterium | reverse complement strand
TTAGATTGCTTTAAGGGATGCAGGTTTACAGATAACAGTTTTGTGCCCTTATTTCATAGTTTTTGAAAAGTTAGGGGTTTGGGGGAAGGAAAACTTTTTTCAAAAAGTTTTCCTTCCCCCAAAAAATTATATTTGCAACAGCCCCCTCCCCAAAATTATTCTTGCAGCAATCTCATACTTGTTTTCTGAAATTGGATCATTTTTGTGAATTTCGGATATGCTTATTGCAATTTGCAGATGGATATGGTATAAATATGGTATGCACCACGAAAAAGCGGACGCAGGGAATTTTATGCGATTTCGTGATTGCGGAAAGGAGACTGTGATGCGTAATCTGATCGTTAAAGGAAAACGATTTTTTGCAGTGCGTGTACAGGCCGGGACAGATCCGGCAGAACAGTATGCGGCATCGGAATTTGTAAAATATATGAGCAAGATCGGTATTCCCGAAGGAGAGGGACTGAATGTCCGCATCTGTCTGGACAGTGATATCGGCCGTGACGGATTCCGGATTTCCGTGACGGATGAGGACACGCTGGAGATTGCCGGCGGAAACGGACGCGGTGTGAACTACGGTGTGTACAATTTTCTGAAAAAATATGCCGGTATGCGTTTCTTCATGCCCGATCTGGAAACCCTCGGTGACGGGGATATCGTTGTGGACGGGGATTATGCTTTCAATCCCATTTTTGAACTGCGGAAATCCGACTGGAAATGCTGCCGTGACGTGGACTGGAGCGTGAAAAACGGGGTCAACGATATGCTGGAGATCCCGGAGGAAAAAGGCGGATGCTTCCGTTACGCCAAAGGATATTTTGCCCACACCATGAAAAAGCTGGCAGGCACCGACAAGCAGCCCTGCCTGACGGATCCGGAAGTACTGAAGAAGACCATTGCTTCCGTCCGTGAAATTCTGGCAAGGGAGCCGAAGGAAGTCATCGTATCCGTAACCCAGGAGGACGGTTTTGGCCGCTGCCGGTGTGACAGATGTCTGGCGGTTGTGGAAGAAGAAGGCGGCGATAACGGCGGCGGCTGGTCCGGGCTGCTGCTGCGGTTTGTCAATGCGGTGGCGGCGGATATCGCGGAAGATTATCCGGATGCTGTCATTGACACCTTTGCATATGCCTATACCACAGAACCTGCGAAGATCACAAAACCCCTGCCCAATGTGTGCATCCGTATCTGTTCCCTGCCCTGCTGTCACAGCCATGCAGTGAATGATCCGGGATGTGAGGGCAACCGGCTGTTCTGTGAGCTTATTGAGAGATGGAAGAAGATCTGTGACCGGATCTACATATGGGACTACACCCAGAACTATCACTTCTATATTACACCCTACCCCGATTTTGCCGTGATCCGCAAGACCATGCGGTATTACGCGGAGCATAATGCAAGGGGTATGTATCCGGAAGGAAACCCCAATTCTCCCGCCTATTCCGAATTCGGAGAACTGCGGTGCTACCTGATGGCACAGCTCATGTGGAATCCCTTCATGAGTGATGAAGAATATTACAACCATATGGACGAATTCCTGGCGGCATTCTACGGCAAGGGTTGGCGGTATGTCCGTGCGTTTATCGACAGTCTGTGCGGTGTTACAGCCGGTCACTGTCTGGGCGGTATCCATCCGTCGGAGTATATGTGCCGGGATAAACTGGAAGTGCTGGCGGATACCTTTGAAAACTGGTGGAACAAGGCGGAAGAGCTGGCAGGCGACCGTCTGGAACACGTCAAGCGCGCCCGTCTGCAGTGGGAATTTCTCAGATTGGATCTGTACCCCAATGCAGAAGAAGGCAGAAGATTTGAAAAGGCTGTACAGGAAAACGGTATACTGTGGCGGGAGGATATGAAACCTCTGATCAAAAATCCGCCGGAGAGATACGCATGGTCCCCGTATACATGGTATTGGAAAGAACATGATCCTTTTGGCAATAAAGTTGACGAAGGAGAGAGACCGGGAGTATGATATATGCGTAAACTGGCTGTAAAGCTGAGCCTCCATCGACTTGGTATAAGTAAAACAGAATCTGAAAATAAAAGGAGAAAACTATGCGCAAACTGATTGTTAAGGGAAAAGAATTTGAAGCGGTCCACGTACTGGTGGGCGACGACATTGTAGCGCAGAGCGCCGCTGCGGAATTCGTGAAGTACATGGGTAAAATGGGAATTCCCGAAGGCGAAGGACTGAATGTGAAGTTCTACCGTGACGATACCCTCGGCATCGACGGCTACCGTATTTCCATTGTGGACGAAAACACCATTGAATTTGTGGGCGATTACCACTGCGGTATGATGTACTCCGTATACGATTTCCTGAAGATGTATGCAGGTGCCCGCTTCTTCACCCCCGAGATCGAACACGTGGGCAGCGGTGACATCGTATTCAATGAAGACTACTCATACGTTCCCGCATTTGAAAGACGTGACTCCGACTTCCATAAGTTCGGCAACGAAAACAACTGGGCGCTGAAGAACCACATCAGCCGCAGAGTACCCGAGAATTTCGGTAAGACAGTATCCGGTTACAGCGCAGGCGGTATCCACACTTTTGAGCAGTTCTCCGGTGTACCCCAGAAGGAACAACCCTGTCTCAGCGATCCCGAGGTACTGAAGAAGGCAATCGCCTGGGTGCGCGGCGTCATTGAAAAGAATCCGGACTGCCGCAGTGTATCCGTGACCCAGAACGACAATGTGAAAGGCTATTGTACCTGTGAAAAATGTGCTGCCGTTGATGCGGAAGAAGGCAGCCAGGCAGGTACACTGCTGCGCTTTGTAAACGCCATTGCGGAAGACGTATGCAAGGATTATCCGGACGTAATGATCGAAACCTTCGCGTACTACTACACCCAGAAGGCACCGAAGATCACCAAGGCGCATCCCAATGTATACATCCGTCTGTGTTCCATCTGCAACTGTTTCAGCCACGCCATCAACGACAGCTCCTGCCCGGTAAACCGCAAGTTCCATAAAGATATCGACGACTGGTACAATGTAGTGGGCGTCAAGAGAATGCACGTATGGGACTACGTGGCGAACTTCGCCGGTTATGTACATCCGAACCCGAACTTTGCCACCATGCGTGACAATATGCGCTACTATGCGGAACACAATGTAAAGGTTATGTATCCCGAAGGACCCTACGATTCCCACAACTCCGCAGAATTCGGTGAACTGCGTACCTATCTGCTGGCTCAGCTGATGTGGAATCCCTACATGGATGCAGAGGAATACTACAACCACATGGACGAATTCCTGGCAGCATACTACGGCGAAGGCTGGCGGTATATCCGTCTGTTCATCGACTGGACGGCAGGTGCGGTAACCCAGGGTCACATGACACTGAACAAGGCACCCTTTGACATCATCGCCAAGGATAAGTGGGCAGCCATGGAAGAAACCTGCGAAATGTGGTGGAACAAGGCACTGGCAATGGCAGGCGACAAGGCAGAAAACGTAAAAATGTCCAAACTCCAGTGGGATTTCATGAGACTGCAGTTCCATCCCAACGCAGAAGAAGCCGAAAAATACATGGACACCATCGAATCCAACCACATCACCTGGAGCGAAGGCTACTTCAAGATCAGAAGAGACCGTGCAGCCCAGCCTCCGGAAGACTGGTTCAAGGAATAAGGGTACAGATTTATTACGCATGACCGAAAGATAAGGAAGGTAAAATATATGCGCAAACTGATTGTAAAAGGGAAAGAATTTTCTGCGGTCCAGGTGCAGGTCGGCGAAGATATTGTCGCACAGCACGCCGCATCCGAATTCATCAAGTATATGGGAAAAATGGGTATCCCCGAGGGGGAAGGCCTGAATGTGAAGCTTTACCGGGATGAGAATATCGGTATCGACGGTTACCGTATTTCCATTGTGGACGAAAACACCATTGAATTGGTGGGTGACTGCCGCAGAGGTATGATGTATGCCGTATATGATTTTCTCAGAATCTACGCCGGTGCACGCTTTTTCACCCCGACCATTGAGACACTGGGCGAAGGGGATATTGTGGTGGATAAAGACACCGAATATGTTCCGGCTTTTGAGATCCGCGATATGTATTTCCCGAAATATGTAAGCGATACATACTGGGCTACCAAGAATCACATTTCCTGCAGCATAAAACCGGAATTCGGCAAATCGGCTGGTTCTTACAGCGCCGGCGGTATCCACACGATGGAACAGATTACCGGTGTACCCCAGGACAGCCAGCCCTGTCTCTCTGACCCCGAGGTGCTGAAAAAGGCGATTGCATGGGTACGCGGTGTCATTGAAAAGAATCCGAATGCCCGCAGTGTATCCGTGACCCAGAACGACAATGTGAAGGGTTATTGTACCTGTGAAAGATGTGCGGCGATTGACGCGGAAGAAGAAAGCCATGCAGGTACACTGCTCCGTTTTGTAAATGCCATTGCGGAAGATGTGTGCAAGGATTATCCCGATATGCTGATCGAAACCTTTGCTTACTACTACACGCAGAAGGCACCGAAGATCACCAAGGCACATCCCAATGTATACATCCGCATCTGTTCCATGTGCAACTGCTTCAGCCACGCCATCAATGACAGCTCCTGCCCGGCGAACAGACAGTTCCACAAAGATATCGACGACTGGTACAATGTAGTGGGTATCAAGAGAATGCACGTGTGGGATTATGTGGCAAACTTTGCGGGATACGTACATCCCAACCCGAACTTTATCACGATCCGTGACAATATGCGCTACTATGCGGAGCATAATGTAAAGCAGATCGGACCGCAGGGTGCATGGGACTCCCGTAATTTTGCGGAATTTGGGGAACTGCGTTTCTACCTGCTGGCACAGCTCATGTGGAATCCGTACATGGATGCGGCTGAATACTACCGTCATATGGACGAGTTCCTGGCAGCATACTACGGCGAGGGCTGGCGGTACATCCGTTACTTTATTGACTGGATCTGCTCCGCCTCCATCCAGAACCACGTTACCCTGAACCTGCCGCCCTTCGAGATTATCGCCAGAGATAAGTGGGAAGGTATGCTGGAAACCTGCGAAATGTGGTGGAACAAAGCACTGGAAATGGCAGGAGATAAGGCAGAAAACGTAAGAATCTCCATGCTGCAGTGGGAATTCATGAAACTCCAGTTCCATCCCGATCCCGTAAAAGCCGAAGAATACATCAATACAGTAGAAGCAAATGATATCGCCTGGAGCGAAAACTATTTCCACATCCGCCGCGACAGAATGGCTCAGCCGCCGGAAGATTGGTTTAAGGAATAATTGGTTTTTTGTTGGTTGGTTTGTCAGGGGGAAGGGGTACTTTTTGGAAAAAGTACCCCTTCCCCCCGACACCCCCTTACCCCTCAAAAACTTTTTGAGGATTTTTGGGGGGAGGATTGATAGGTGTGAGTATATTTTTAGGAGAGAGGGGCTTTTTCTTGAAAAGTTTCTCTCTCCTGCTTTATGAATAAAACTTGACATTATCCGGGGTTTGTGTCATAATATAGGTGTTGATATAAGATACTCACAGAAGGAGAGTTTTTATGCCTTTGATGATTCCGGATTATCATAAGTCGGAACAGGTTCTGCATATCGGATGTGAAGAACCGCACGCTTATTTTATACCTTATTCCGATTGTGTATCCGCCCGGAAGGACAACCGGGATGAAAGTTTGTATTTCAAGAATCTGTGCGGTACGTGGGATTTCCGCTATTTTTCCTCCGTACATGATATTTGTGATTTTACAGATGAGACGTTTTCCAGAGACGGGATGGACAAACTGCCCGTTCCCATGAATTGGCAGATGGCGCTGGGCAGAGGATATGATGTACCCAATTACACCAACATAAATTACCCGATTCCCGTAGATCCGCCCCACGTGCCGGACGAAAATCCCTGCGGTCTGTATGTGCGGGATTTCAGCCTGCCGTCGGACGCGGTGGAGAAAGAGATCTATCTGCACTTTGAAGGTGTGGATTCCGCTTTCTATGTATGGGTCAACGACACCTTCGCCGCCTATTCCCAGGTAAGCCACATGACCACCGAAATCCATGTGACAGACAAGGTAAAACCGGGGAAAAACACCATTAAGGTTCTGGTGCTGAAATGGTCCGACGGGACGTATCTGGAGGATCAGGATATGTGGCGTATGTCCGGTATTTTCAGAGAAGTATACCTTCTTTTCCGTGACAGAAACCATATCCGTGACGTTTTCGTAAAATCCGATCTGAACGAAGCCTGCACCGGTGCTTCCATTACGGCGGAGATATCCTCTGTGGGAAAAATTGATGCGGCGTGGACGGTATTGGATCCTGCGGGACAGGAGATTGCTTCCGGCTGCGAAACCATAGAGGGCGACGGCGTGATTACCGTACCCGAGATCAAAGATCCGGTACTGTGGTCCGACGAATCACCGCAGCTGTACACATTGTGTCTCCGCAGCGGCAGTGAATATATCGCATTCCCCGTTGGCGTCAGAAGAATTGAGATCAAAGACAGAATCATATACATCAACGGCAAAAAGGTGAAAGCCAAGGGTGTGAACCGCCACGACAGCCATCCGCTGCTGGGACACGCAACACCCCTGGAACACATGATCCGGGATATTGAGATTTTGAAATCCCACAACATCAATATGGTGCGGACGTCCCATTATCCCAACGATCCCCGTTTTCCGGGACTTTGCGACAGATACGGTCTGTACGTATGCGACGAAGCAGATCTTGAGACCCATGGTATGAAACCGTGGAGTGCTTTGTCAAACGATCCGTGCTGGAAAAAAGCGTATCTGGACAGAGCCGTACGGGTGGTGGAAAGAGACAAGAACCATCCGAGCATCATTATGTGGTCTTTGGGAAATGAGTCCAGTTATGGGGAGAATCAGGTTTCCATGACCGCCTGGATCCGTTCCAGAGACAACACGAGACTGGTGCATTATGAAGGTGCCAACCTGCACTATACCGGGGGCGCGGTACGGGACGATATAACCGATCTGGAAAGCCGGATGTATCCTGCGCTCGAACTTTGCCGGGAATACTGCGAGGACCCGGAGAGCAGACTGCCCCTGTTCCTGTGTGAATACTGTCACGCCATGGGGAACGGCCCCGGCGATCTGCGGGAATACTGGGAGCTTATCGAAGGATACGATATTTTCTTCGGCGGATGCGTATGGGAATTCACTGATCACAGTGTAGCTGTCGGGGATAAATACCGCAATCCGCAGTTTACCTACGGCGGTGATTTCGGAGATACACCCAACGACGGGAATTTCTGTGTGGATGGTCTGGTATATCCCGACCGCAGACCCCACACCGGACTTCTGGAGCTGAAACAGGCGATCATGCCCGCTGCAGTACGCAAAGGAGAGAGAGACGGAGAGATCATCGTCCGTTCCCGGCGGTATTTTACGGATCTGACGGATATTTCCCTGGTATGGTGGGTGGAAGAAGACGGAAAGGCTGTTTTGTCCGGCAGGGAAGATGCCCTTGCCATTCCGCCGGAATCCGAGAAAGCGTATACTTTGTTTACGGATACACATTTTTCGGGAAGTACAACGCTGAATCTGTCCTTCCGCTATAATGAACCGAAACCCTATGCACCTGCCGGTCATGAAGTGGGAATGGCACAGTTCATTCTGGAAGCGGAAGAACCTGTTTATACCAGACCCAAGAGCCGGTACGCGGTGGAAGTCACGGAAAGCAAAAATACGATCTCCATCGTATGCGGCGATACCGTGTATACCATTGATACTGTCTCCGGCTGTATTAAGGAGATCACGGACAACGGCACATCCCTGATTACAAAACCCATTGTACCCACCATCTGGCGTGCGCCTACGGACAATGACAAAGGGTACAGCTATAATGCTCACAGTTTGTGGCAAATGTATGGACTGCATACGGCGAAGGTCAAGTGTTATGACTGCCGGATTGCGGAAAATACCGGTGACAAAGCGGTTGTGGAAGCGGATCTCGCTATGGCAAGTGCAGCGTTCTGCCCCATTCTGAAGGGGAAAGTGCGGTATACGGTAACGGATGAGGACGGAATTGTGCTGTCCTATGATGTAAAATGGCGGAAGGACAATGTGCCCGAGACTATGTTCTACCCCCGTTTCGGTGTGCGTCTGACCATGCCGGAAGGAAGCGAGCAGATGCGCTATTACGGCTACGGTCCCATGGAAAGCTACGTGGACAAGCGGCTGGCTGCCAGACTGGGCGAGTTCGGCAGGACGGTCACGGAGAACTTTGAGCCGTACGTACGTCCCCAGGAAAACAGCTCCCATTACGGATGCCGTTGGGCAAAAGTGACCACGGTTGCCGGACACGGATTCCTTTTCACGGCAGAAGCTCCTTTTTCCTTCCATGCTTCCCACTACACCCCGGAACAACTGACCAATGTGAAGCACGATTACGAACTGGTACCGGACAAGGAAACCACGGTGATCCTTGATTACAAACAAAGCGGCATCGGTTCCAATTCCTGCGGTCCGGCGCTGGCGGAAAAGTATCGTTTTAACGAAGAAGAATTCTCGTTCACCCTGCGGATCTCTCCCGTATTCAGCGGGGGTGCCGACGGATACAGAATGATGCGGACAAAATAAAAAATAAAAATGAAAATAAAGGATGGTTACAACAATGACTAAGAAGATTGCTCCCTCTATGATGTGTGCGGACTACAGAACCCTGCCCGCTCTGCTGGATACCTTTGCCGAAACCGGTATCGAATATCTGCATATTGATATTATGGACGGCGTGTTCGTAAAGAATTTCACTCTGGGTACGGACTACTGCAAGCGTCTGCGTTCCATGACCGATATTCCTCTGGATATCCACATGATGGTAACCGAACCGGAAACCAAGATCGGCTGGTTTGAACCCAAGGAAGGGGAATATGTTTCCATTCACTACGAAGCAACCAACCACCTCCAGAGAGCACTGGCGGAGATCAAGAAGTACGGCGCAAAACCCATGGTGGCGCTGAACCCCGCTACCCCCCTGTGCGTAATGGACTACATACTGGACGACATCGACGCGGTACTGCTGATGACTGTAAACCCCGGTTTTGCCGGACAGAAGATCGTGCCGAAAATGTTCGATAAGGTAAGAGACTGCCGGAAGTACCTGGATGAACGGGGATACTCCCATGTGGAAATCGAAGTAGACGGAAACGTAAACTTCCCGAACACCGTAAAACTGGCAGCAGCCGGTGCGGATATTTACGTTGCCGGCACCTCCAGCGTATTCATGGGCGAAGACATTACCGGAAACATCGCAAAGATGCGCCGTATTTTCAACGGTGAGGATCTGGGCGAGTGAAATACGAACTGGCGAAACTGCTTGCCGGGGACGGTTTTTCCTGCTCCTGCGGAAAGAATCACTTCGGACTGCTGAAGGACTGCTGCATCGGTGAAAATGCCCTTGCGGAAAACCTGATTCCGATGCTGGAAAAGTACAGTATCCGCCATCCCTTTGTGCTGTGCGACAGAGAAACCTTCCGCGCAGCCGGGGAACAGGTGACAACCCTTCTGCAGCAGAACGGGATCGCCTATACCCTCCACTGCATCGCCCGTACCAGACCTGCGCCGGATGAGAGGATCGTCGGGGAAGCGGTGATGTTCTGTGATGCCCGGTGTGACGGTGTTCTGGCGGTGGGCGGCGGCGTCATCAACGATACGGGAAAAGTGCTTTCCGCTGCCCGGAATATACCCGATATCTACATCGCCACTGCCCCCTCCATGGACGGATTTGCTTCTGCCACATCTTCCATGGAACGGGAAGGACTGAAGGTGTCCCTGCCTTCACGATGCCCGGATGCAGTGATCGGGGATGCGGCGATCCTTGCTTCCGCACCGGTGGAAATGATCCGTTCCGGCGTGGGGGATATGGCGGCAAAATATGTCAGCCTGACGGAATGGGAGATCGCCCATCTGCTGATCGGGGAATATTATTGCCCCATTGTGGCGGATATGGTGCGTGATGCCCTGGAAACCTGTGTCCGTGAAGCCGAAGCTGCTGTAAAAGGGGACCATGAAGCGGTATGTCATCTGGCAGAAGCACTTGTGCTGTCCGGGATGGCTATGAATTACGCCGGTGTTTCCCGTCCCGCTTCGGGAATGGAACACTATATTTCCCATATTCTGGATATGCAGGCGCTGGAATTCGGCAATCCTGCTTCCTATCACGGAATTCAGTGCGGCGTCGGTACCCTGATCACCTTGCAGGCATACGAAAAGCTCCGCAGTGTAAAACCGGATAAAGAAAAAGCCCTCGCCTATGCAAAAGCCTTTTCTCTGCAGGCCCATGAAGAACACTTGCGGAAACAGCTTGGCAAAGGCGCCGAGGCTATGATCGCCGGTGAAGCCAAAGAGGGCAAATACGATACGGCAAAACACGAAGAACGACTGGAAAAGATTCTGTCGATATACGACCGTATTCTGGCTTGCATGGAAAAACTGCCGGCGGAAGCAGAACTGACGGAATTTTTTAAAAAAATCGGTCATCCCATCTCCGGCAAAGAATTCGGCGTAACCGAAGACGCCCTGAAGGAAGCCTTCCTTATGGCAAAAGACATCCGTGACAAATACGTACTGGGCAGACTGCTGTGGGATCTGGGTCTGCTGGACGAGTTTGCGGCTGCATTAAACGTATAAACGAAAAAGGTCGCAGCGTATCCATTATGCCGCGGCCTTTTTGTAAAGGAGAATCTGTATGATTGAAAAGATCAAAAACAGCAAATGGCTGCTCCCGTTGTGGTGGCTTGCCGTGCTGTATGTGTGGTTTGGCTCCCTGCACCCGTTCCTGTTTGATTCCCACGACCTGAACCCGGACACAGGCCCATCACCATGGCTGACTGCCGCATATATTATGCTCCTGACTGCAGGTATCCTTCTGTTCCGGCATAATCCCCTGTTCAGAGGCATCTTCACCGCCTGCCGCACCCTGCAGACCCTGAGCCTTCTGTTGCTCATACTGCTGAACAACATTCCCGCCATGGCGGACAGCTTGTGGGGAGTCTCTGTGATTTCAGCCCTGACCGTTATTCCTTACATCGGAATGTACAGACTGCAGTTGCTGTGGCTGCATATTCTATTATTCCTGTTCAGTCTTTGTCTGACGGTACTTGCACTGCTCAAAAAGAAAACCAAATAAGCCTCCGCGATATGAAATGTTTATGCAGAAAACAAAAAATCCCCCTTCTTTTTCAAAGTTTTTTGAAAAGAGGGTAGGGGTGTGGGGAAGGGAGAAATAATTTTTCGCAAAAAGTGTTTCTCCCTTCCCCACAAAAACTCTATTCCCCCAACACCCCAGCGATTTTTCTGCCGATCAGTTGGTGGCCCTGGATGGTGGGGTGGATGCCGTCGGAGGAGAGGAGACCGGAGTAGGCGTGGGATGTGAGGAAGAGGGAGCGGATGTCGATCAGGGGGCAGGAGAAGGCGGCGGCGATCTGTTCGGTGGTGCGGTTGTAGTATTCCTGCCAACGGTAGAGCATACTGGGGTCGCCCAACCAGTGCATGATGGCATCCTTGTCCAGATTGCGGGAGATCCACTGCATATAGCGGGGGGAATCCAGGGGGACGAGATTGCACAGGTACACTTTTGCGCCGAGGGAGCGGGCGAAGGTGATCAGCTGACCGTAGAGTTCGCGGAATTTTTCCATGGGCGTGCGGGGTTCGTGAAGGCTGTCGGGGGAAGCGGAGATCTGTTCCCAGCGGTAGTCGCAGTCGTTTCCGCCGTATTCCAGAAGAATGATCGGTTTTTCTTCACCGGCGGATAAAGCGTCGCACCGTTTCTGTACCGCGGAAAGTCCGGCATCCACCGTTGCACCCATGAGAGAATGATTCCGTACATGGAACCCGGCTTCTTCCAAAGGCGCATACTGGTCCCTGGTCAGCTTGTGCTTGCCGTGTTCATCGCTGAAATATACTCCTTTCAGGATCGAATCTCCGAAAATATATAAGTCTCTCATGATAATCCTCCATCTGTCGCATTTATGCGACGAACCAATACGAAGTGTGAAACAGCTATACTTCCTGTTTCGACTGCTGTATGTTCACACCAAATACCTTTCTGTTTTAAGTTCGTTTACAATTTGATTATTGCACAGGCGACGGAAATGTGCTATACTATTTCCATCCGGTACAGGTATTATACAGCAGATTTTCCCCGGAATCCATCCCCTGTCCCGTTACCCGGCTCTATTGTTGCGGGAGCGGAAATTCTACTGCGGCTGTCGGTTCATTTTCGCCTGCGGTAGAGGATTTTATGCGGATTTATCATGATGGTAGAGAAAAATAAAGGAATTCTACTCCCAAAAACACCAATTCTACTCTCAGTAGACCGGCGTGGGAGGCTGTACGCTTGGAATTGCCGGATACCTGCCCCACTTTGCCGGGCAAAAAATGACTGAAATTCAGATAAAGGAGGACTTCAGAATGACGGAAAAACAGGATGTTGCGGCGGTGCTTGCCCATAATATCGCCGACAGACGAAAGCAGTGCGGCATGACCCAGGCGGAACTGGCGGAAAAACTGGGGTACTCCGATAAAAGCATTTCCAAATGGGAACGGTGCGAAGGTATGCCGGACGTGCTCTGCCTGAAACGGATGGCGGATCTGTTCGGTGTCCCCGTGGATGCCCTCCTGACGGAAAACTGGTCCCCTGCAGTGCCGGCTGAAGAAGCAGCGGAACCTGCCGCGCAGACGGAAATCCTGCCGAAGACAAAACTGGGGATGGGTGTCAACCATTGGGCAATCGCAGCGGTGACGGTCAGCGGTACATGGCTGGCGGCACTTCTTCTGTTCCTGATCGGGAAATTCTGTGCGATGGATTTTTCCGTTGCCCTGGCGGCGGCGATTCCCATAACAGGCCTGCTGAGCGTGATCTTCAACGCACTGTGGGGAAAGCGAAAACTGACCTTCTGGTTCTGCACATTTTTCGTGATCGGCGTACTGTTCATGATCTGCTGGCTCCTGCGCGAACATAATATATGGGGCCTCATGGCACTAACCCTCCCAGCTGCCGGCGTAATCTGGTTCGGCTGCCGGATCAGGGGGTAGGTGGTTTTGGAATAAAAGAAATCGGACTTTCGAATTGAGCAGGGGAGGGAGAAACACTTTTTGCGAAAAAGTATTTCTCCCTGAGATTTGCGAAGCAATTCTCAACTGCACACCCTCCCTCTTTTCAAAAAACTTTTGGAAAAAGGGGGTGGGGTATAGTGATTTGGAGTGGTTTTTTAGGATTTGTTTTGGGGTGTTCGTTCCCGGACTGTGGGTGGAAAGGGGACGGTATTTTTTTGTTC
The DNA here is from genome assembly GCA_017467815.1 of Clostridia bacterium. Lineage (GTDB taxonomy): Bacteria > Bacillota > Clostridia > Oscillospirales > CAG-272 > UMGS1696. Next base: position 4,689 of record JAFUKI010000153.1, on the reverse strand, counting down.
GGGTTGACAAGTGGAGCTGAGAAAAGTAAAGCATTGCTTTAGAAAGCTACGCAAATACTCGCTGGCGGAACGGTGCAGGGCATGGTATACTATAGCCATGAAACCGGTTTCAAATTCTTTTTCCGAAAAGGAGAAACAGTATGACAACATCCATAGGTCAGAATATCAAAAGACTCCGCCGTGAACGGGATATTACCCAGGAAGCACTGGCGGAATACCTCGGCATTACCGCACAGGCTGTCAGCGGATGGGAATGTGACCGCAATATGCCCGACATTATGCAGCTTCCCCTGCTTGCCAATATCTTCGGTGTTCCCACGGACGAAATTCTCGGTGTGAATGTGGGCGCAAGAGAAGCCAATATTGACGAAATCTGTAAAAAGGCGGAAAAAGCCAACGCTGACGGATTCCGTGATGAGGCAGTACGCATCCTGCGGAAAGGGCTTCTGGAGTATCCGAATGCATACGAGATCATGTCCCTTCTTGCCAAGGATCTTTATCTGGCAGGGCAGAGTGAGGAAGCGCTGGATCTTTCTCAGAAAATCATGCAGGATTGTACCAATATCAATGTCCGGGCGGAGACAACATCCCTGCTGTGTTCTCTGTACAGCCACATGGGACAGAAGAAAAAAGCAATCGAAACAGCGATGACCCTGCCGGAAGTATCCCGGAACGACCTGCTGCCTTACCTGTATGAAGGGGAACAGCTCACGGAATTCTATAGAAAAAATACCCTTGATCTATTCGGTGACGCACTGCATCAAACGGGTCAGCTGGCGTTTTGCAGAGATGATGAAGGAAAACCGGTCTACACCGCCGACGAGCAGCTGACGATTCAGAAAAAGATCATTGCCGTGTTCGAAATTCTTATGGAAGACGGGGACTACAATTTCTTTGCACAGTTTATGGAATCCGCATATCGTCAGTCTGCCCGGCTGTACGCAGAAAAAAAGGACGCAGAAAATACTCTTGCATGCCTGCGTAAAATGGTGGAATTTGTCCGGATGTTTGTGCAGTATCCTGCAGATGCCACACAGACCTCCCTGCTGTTCCGCGGCGTAAAATACGGCGGCTGGGTAAAGAATACCCCGGAAGCAGAAAAAGAAATGGTTGAAGATATTCACGAATTCATATCTGACACACGTTTTGACTTTGTGCGCGCCACCGGTGAATTGGAAAAGATCATCCGCCTGCTGAAAACCAACGCATAATAAAAAACGGGATTGCTACACTATGGAAAAGATACTGTAGTAATCCCAAAAAGCTAAAAGTAGGTGGTCCCCCTTTTTTTAAGTTTTTTGAAAAGTTGATGGGGACCGAAGAATTGCTTCGCAAATCTTCAGGGGAAGAAAAACTTTTTCGCAAAAAGTTTTTCTTCCCCTGAAAAAATACAAACTCATCCCAACAAATTCCTGCGGATTTTTTCCAGGGTCTGTTGGCTTACTCCGTGGGCGAGGAGGAATTTTTCGGCGCCTTTGCGGATGTCGCCGTTTTCGTCGTAATCGGCAAGCTGTTTTTCGAATCCTTCGAAGCCTTCGCCGAATCCGTAGCGTACGCCGCATGCTCCGAGAGATGTCATTTCGAATTCCAGCAGGATGTCTTCGTATTTCATACCGAGCAGGCAATTCAGGATATAGGCAATATTTCCTGTACGGTCTGCGCCGTGGTAACAGTGGAAAAAGATGGGATAATTGTTTTCATCCGCAAAAAGCTCGAAAACCTGACAGGTGGCTTCTATCTGTTCCTCTGTGAAAAATTCATTGTACGGGTGCTCGAAGGGGAATAAGTAAAATTTTACCGTATCACCCAGGGGACTTGCATCCATTTCCCCGATCATTTCTTTTCGCAGGTCAATATCGGTCCTGATGCCCAGTGTGTCCCGCAGGACGGTTATGCCTTCTTCGGTGATCTCATTCATGTACGAACCGCGGTAGATCAGTCCCTGCTTTATGCGGCGGCCGTCTTCCGTTTTCCATCCGCCGATGTCCCGGATATTGTAAACACCTTCGGCACGTATGATCCGCGGCGCAATGTCTTCGGTGGAAAAGCTTGCGGTTTTGCTGTCATTGACACGCCAATAGTAGGTTGATGCAATTTTGAGGTTTTCGATCACCACGGATTTTTCGGCTGTTTCCAGACGCCGGGCATCTTTGAAATTTTCATTTTCCGACAGCTCAAAAACAGAAATCGGAGAATCTGTTTCCCAGGAAAAAAGGACACCCCGTTTTTCGATGGAATAATCCGGCACATCATAAATTTCCCGATGCAGCCAGTCTATTGTATCCGGACGAATCCCGGAAAAATAGAGATTTATGAATTCACGTTGTTTTTCGGTCAGAAGCTCTGCGACAGAATGTTCTGCCGGCAATAACAGATTTGTCATGGAAATACCTCCGTAAAATGCAGGATACGATGCAGCCGTACATAGCAAAATGTACGGTTTTTCGTATTATAACATTCTGTTTTCCAATTGTCAATACGGAACTTGTTTTGTATATATATTTTTTGGTGTGAAAGAGAACGGTTCTGTCGACAAACGCAATGTAGGAGATCAACAGAAAAGATCCGCACGAACCCAAGGGAGGCTTTGGCGGAATCTTTTTATCGGCTTTGACGAATTGCAGTTATTTCATATTGTTTGTCAACAGCACCAAAGCGAGTCCCCCTTGCCGAATCCCCCGCGAAAAAAATCTTGACAATCCCCCCAACATATGTTATACTATATCCGAACAAAACGGGGGTGCCGAATGGCTGAGACGGATTGCCGAACCCTTTAACCTGATCCGGATAATACCGGCGGAGGGAGATTTGTTTTGAGGTATGGCGCGCGAATACTTCAGATACGTAATTTCTAAGGTTAAAAGGCTTCTGTCCGGTGTACACCACCCTGGACGGAAGCCTTTGCTGTTTCTACAGCTCCTGACTGTTCAAAATTTTATATAATTTTGAGGTATGTTATGAATGTTAAAAAAATGAATACCCATACGCTGACGGAATGTGCGATTATGATCGCACTGGCGACGGTGCTGAGCCTGATCGAAATCTATAAAGCTCCTTTCGGCGGTGCCGTTACCCTTTTGTCCATGGCGCCGATCATTCTGCTGTCCATCCGACATGGGGTGAAAACAGGTCTTGCCGGCGCGTTTGCCTATTCCGTTCTGCAGCTGGTTTTGGGCATCGGTAATGTTGCCTGGGTTCCCTCGGCAGGCGGAAAACTGCTCTGCATCCTGTTCGACTATACACTGGCGTTTACTGTACTCGGCTTCGGCGGTATCTTCTGCAAAGTGAAGTTTTTGAAGAACGAAACGGTGAATCTGTTTGTAACTTCCCTTATCGGCACACTGCTCGTCTGCCTGTTACGTTTTGCCTGCCATATTGTATCGGGTGCGGTGATCTGGTATGCCCTGGACCTGGAATGGTACGCGGACGATCCCACCCACATTGTCCATAAGTACGGCGCGTGGATGTTCTCCGTGGTGTACAACGGTACGTTTATGATTCCGGAAATCATCGAAACCTGCATCGGCGTACCGGTGCTGACAAGGATCCTCGCCCGGTTTCGGGTTGGGAATGGGAAGTAAATCTGAAGCCGTATTGCGTTCAGCAGGAGATTGTCACAAGCATAGTTTTTGGGGGAAGGAAAACTTCCCCTCTTTTTTATTAAATTCCGGTTTTCTTTATCGATGGATATAATAAATTATTGACAAAATATGGGTGATATGTTATTATAATTACATAATAGTAGTTGGTTTTGGCAATCAAAAAACTACGATTATGGAAAAATAATAACAAGGAAGGTGTTACTATGAAGAAATTTCTGACAATGCTGCTGTTTGCTGCGACGCTCATTGCTGTTATGGGCGTGACTGTATCCGCCGTAAACTTCAAAAGCGAAAAGGCACTTATCTTGGATGTGGATGAGTTCGACGGCAATAGTGAAGACCCGTATACCACCGGTACACCGGACGATAAAATTGTGGAATGGCATTCCTCCGGGTATGGCTGGTTCACAAACTATGACGGCTATCCTTGTTATATGACCTCTCCGGTAGGGAATATCTGGGAAGTAAGATTCATGGAGACGGACTGGAACTATTACCTGTTCAACTATCCGGTACTCAAAATCCGCTATAAGATTCCTTTTGTGACCGATACGGATGAAATCCAGGTTGGAGTACCTTTCTATAGTGGTCATGCATTCGAGTACACCATGATTGCCGACGGCGAGTGGCATGATCTGATCGTCAATATTTTTACCCATGAAGATCTCGACTGGTCCCTGCATTACGTAAAAGAACTCATCAATTTCCAGCAGGCGCATTTCCGTATGGATATTCAGTATTTTGAGGAGACCCCCATTATGTTCGACTACTTCGGTTTCTTCTTCAGCGAAGAAGCGGCAGAAGCATTCAACGGGGATCCCGCGAGTCTGGATGCCATTCCCTATGTTCCCTTAGACCCGAAAGCTGTCGGTATGGTCTTATCCGCAGAAAGAGGCGGTCCTGAAATCGAACCTTATCCGGAATCTGAAACCACAGTCGAAACTGTAACCGAAGCTGTAACCGAAGCTGTAACCGAAGCTGTAACCGAAGCTGCCACGGAAGCCGCAACGGAAACCGCGACCGAAGCTGCGACAGAAGCCGTAACGGAAGCCGTAACGGAAACTGCGACCGAAGCTGCGACTGAAGC
>JAFUKI010000152.1 GCA_017467815.1 Clostridia bacterium | reverse complement strand
GTGTAGCGGTTGTTTGTACAAACGGAGAGGATGCAGCTGTGCAAATTACGATTACCAAACTTCTTGATGCATCACTCGGAATTTCCACGAACCGGATTCAGGTAGCGGGAAGCTGACATATTTGTATCCCCTGAAGCATATAGTGAAACATCCCAAGTAATGAATAAAGGAGAATGATTTTATGAAGTGGGAACGTATCAAAGAAAAAGCAAACAGTGTGATCGGTAAAATCGGCAAAAAAACGATTGTGACCGTGTGTACCGTCTTTGTCCTCGGATGTGCGGTTGTGCTTAATGTTATCCTGTACAACAGCGGCGATGAAGCTGAGGATGGAATGAAACTGGCTGTCGATCTGAAAGGACAGGGAAATACAGAAACAACCCAGACTTCATCGGACAGTACTGCAATCAGTTCCTATTTCCAGACAATGTCCTTAAACCGTCAACAGGCACGTGATGAAGCCATGGAGGTTCTGATGGCAGTGGCGGAAAGTCAGACAGCATTGGAAGATGCCAAAGCAGCAGCATTATCCGATATGAGCCGATTGGCAACGGACATCGAGACAGAATCCAATATTGAAACAATGATATTGTCCAAAGGATTTACCCAGTGCATCGCAGTGATCAGCGACGGCGGCTGTAATGTCATTGTTGAGAGTGAAGGTCTGGCACCCGGAGAGATTGCACAGATCACGGAGATAGTTTACGAACAGTCCGGGATACTGCCGGAGAATCTGAAAATCGTAGAAAAAAATACCACCAATACCTAATTTGAAACGGTATCTTCTGCCTGTATAGAGCACGAAGATACCGTTTTTCTTATAAAATGATTCGTAAATATGTACTTTTTCAACGGAATATGTTATACTATACATAATATCATGCAAAGGAGATCAAAATGAACGCATTGAATCTATTGGAAATACAGGCTTTGGACTGGATACAGGAAAAACTGAGCAATGTCTTTTTGGATACAATCATGCCGGTTATAACCGATTTCGCAAGTGGCGGAATCGGCTGGATTGCAATCGCACTGATCCTGTTATTTTTTAAGCGCACAAGACCGATCGGTATTACAATGGGGATTGCAATGATCATGGGACTGCTCATCGGTAACCTGACACTGAAGCCTCTCATTGGCCGCATTCGTCCATACGATGTAAATCAGGGCATTTCTCTACTGATCGAAAGACCATCGGATTATTCTTTCCCCTCCGGGCATACACTGGCATCCTTCGAGGCAGCTACCGTTATATTCCTGTATCACAAAAAATGGGGTATTCCGGCTCTCCTGCTGGCAGCATTGATCGCGTTTTCACGGATGTATCTGTATGTCCATTACCCAACCGATATTCTGGGCGGTGTTGTTCTGGGCGTTATTATCGGTTTTGCGGCGTTTAAATTATATGGTTGGTCAGAAACCTTAATAAAGAATCAAACCCTCTCCAAACGATGAAAAAGCCCCGTGAACCGTTTTGGTTTCACAAGGCTTTGGAACTACAGCATCATAGGGGTTGGTGCTATGGAATTGTAAGCGTCTCTGATCGTCTGTGCGGAATGCTGCAGCCGTTTGTATTCATCATCGTGTAGCGGAATATCCAGAATATGCTCGACGCCGTTTCTGCCGACTACCGACGGAACGCTGAGGCAAATATCCTTCAGATTATAGTGTCCGTCCAGGTAGGTTGAAATCGGCAGAATGGTATGCTCGTCATTTACAATGGATTTTATGATCCGCTTGGTGGACTGGGCGATGGCGTAATAAGTCGCGCCTTTATCCCGGATAATCTCGTACGCGCTGTTTTTTACATAATCAAAGATACTGTACAGATCCTGTAATGAGCCGCAGTTATCACAAATCGGGCAATAGTCCTGCAGATCGATTCCGGAAACATTCGCGCTGCTCCATACTGCAAGTTCGCTGTCGCCATGTTCGCCGATGATGAATGTATGCACATTCCTGCTGTCTACCTTCAGTTTGTGCCCGACAAGATATTTCAGTCGTGCAGTATCCAGTACGGTTCCGCTGCCGATCACCCGGTTAGCAGGGAAACCTGACATTTTCAGAGAAGCAAACGTTAAAATATCCACAGGGTTGGATACAATAAGAAGTATACACTCTTTGTTTACCTCAGTGATTCTTTCGATAATTTCCTGGAAAATTTCGATATTCCGGCTCAGAAGGTCAATTCTGGTTTCGCCGGGTTTCTGTCCCGCACCGGCTGCGATAACGACGATTGTAGCATCCGAAAGACCGGTATAGGTACTCTGATAAATCTGCATTGGTGAAAGAAAGGGAAGACAATGATTCAGATCCATCGCTTCTCCATGGGCTTTTGCCTCATTGTTATCAATTAAAGCCATTTCGGTAAATAAACCCGATTCCATCATCGTATAAGCAATCGTCGCACCCACATTACCACAGCCGACGATGCCGATCTTTTTAATATCAACCATAGCTTCTGTATTCCTTTTCGATATAAGAATTTGATACTATGTCGATATTGTCTGCGATCCGCAGAAAATTATGCAAAGAAAACAGCACCGCTTCTTTGGATGAAAAGAAACAGTGCTGTTTTTCATTTGATTTCAACAGTGATCTTTCTATCAGCAATTTTTGCCGCAGCTTTGGTGACAGTACGGAGCGCACGGGCGATTTTGCCGTGTTTTCCGATGATCATGCCCATATCACCTTCCGCAACATGGAGAGTGAATACGGTTTCATCCTCATTGGTTTCTTCAGTCACCGAAACGGAATCGGGATTGTCAACAATAGCGCGAGCCATATCTTCGAGAACTTTTTTGATATCGATATCAGGATTCACTGCGCTGGGTGTGTTAACATCCATCATTATTTGATCAGACCGTTCTTGTTCAGGATGGAACGAACAGTTTCAGTGGGCTGTGCACCGTTGGAGAGCCACTTTTCGATCTTTTCGTTTTCCAGCTTAACAGTTGCAGGATTGGTCATGGGATCATAGTAGCCAACTTCTTCGATGAAACGACCATCACGGGGATATCTGGAATCTGCTACAACGATACGGTAGAAGGGTGCCTTCTTCTGGCCCATTCTTCTGAGTCTGATTTTTACTGCCATTTTTCTTTCCTCCAAAAAATTAGGTAATTAGTTTTTTTATAAAAAGCCGTAATTAAAATTGAAACGGCATTTTCATTCTGTTTTTCTTGCCTTTTTTGCCAAACATGGAACCGGAGAACTGCTTGATCATTTTACTCATCTGTTCATACTGGCGAAGCAGTTTGTTGACTTCTTCAACCGAAGTACCGCTTCCGGCTGCAATACGTTTTTTACGGGATGCGTTGATGGAATTGGGATGCTCGCGTTCATACACGGTCATTGAAAGGATGATTGCTTCAGTTCGTGCCATGGCTTTTTCATCAAACTGCGCATCTTTCAGCGCACCGGGTTTTACACCGGGAAGCATACCTACGATATCTTCAATGGAACCCATTTCTTTGATTTGCTTGAACTGGTCAAGGAAATCGGTAAGGGTGAAGGTGTTTTCACGGATTCGCTTTTCCAGTTCTTCCGCTTTTTTGTCATCGTAGCTCTGTTGTGCTTTTTCGATCAGTGTGAGTACATCACCCATACCGAGAATTCTTGATGCCATTCTGTCGGGATAAAAGGGCTCAATAGAATCCATTTTTTCACCGGTACCAATAAACTTGATGGGTTTGCCGGTAACGTGACGTACTGACAGAGCAGCACCGCCACGGGTATCACCGTCCAACTTGGACAGAACAACACCGGTGATATCCAGTTTTTCATTGAAGGATGACGCCACATTTACCGCATCCTGTCCGGTCATAGCATCTACAACCAGAAGGATTTCCGTGGGGTTGGCCAGTTCCTTGATACTTTCCAGCTCATTCATCAGAACTTCATCAACATGAAGACGACCGGCTGTGTCAATGAAGACCATATCATGACCATTCCGTTCCGCGTGCTTCAGGGCATTTTTTACGATCTCTACAGGAGAAATCAAACCCATTTCAAACACAGGAACATTGACCTGACCACCGACAACCTTCAGCTGATCAATAGCTGCCGGACGGTAAACGTCACAGGCTACCAGCATGGGATTTTTGCCCTGCTTTTTATACATACCAGCCAATTTGGCACTGTGGGTGGTCTTACCGGAACCCTGGAGACCTACCATCATAACGACTGTAGGCGGACGGGAAGCGATGGCGAGCTTGGTATTGACCTCACCCATCAGCTTGATCAGTTCTTCATGAACGATTTTGATAATTTGCTGTCCCGGAAGCAGACTTTCAAGTACTTCAGACCCGACAGCACGTTCTGTGACGGTTTTGATGAAATCCCGGACTACCTTGAAGTTTACATCAGCCTCAAGAAGTGCCAGTTTGACTTCACGCATTCCTTCTTTAACATCAGCTTCTGTAAGTTTGCCTTTGTTGCGGAATTTTTTGAATGCGTTATTCAGTTTATCCGCTAAGTTTGAAAACATGAATTCCTCCGTGGACTTCTTATAATCCCAATGTGTCCAATAATGCGATGACCTTGTCCAAGGTCGGACGGATACTCTCTGGTTACTCGGCTTTTTGCAGCTGAGTAAGAAGATTTATAATTTCCGACTTCTGTGATTCCAGAGCGCGTATACGTTTCAGGAGACAAAGCTTTTCTTCAAATTCCAATAATTCCGCTTCACTTTTCTTGACAGAGTCCCGGATCCCCTGGCGGGAGATACCGGTAATTTCTGAAATTTCTGAAAGGGAATAGTCCTCATTATAATAATAATCCAGTAATTCCCGTTTCCTTTCGGATAACAGTTCACCATAAATATCTGTTAAAAAGGGAATCTGCATATTCTTTTCAAATATTTCAATCACCACATAACTGTAAAGCAAATTACTTTACACATTATACTATAAAACCACAGATTTGTCAAGAAGAAATTCTGAAAACCTATTCGTCAATTATACCAAAGATATTCAACTCAATAGAAAGAAAGCGACGCATATGCCTAAACACAGCGTCGCTTTGTGCGGATTATTGAATTTTTGGACACAGAACAAGACAAGGAGAAAATTTACTGTTCCGTGGTTTCAGCTTCCACACCTTCAAGGGCATCCAGTGCGGGTTACTGTCGGCTCGGTTTCAGCCGTAGTTTCCTGCGCATCAACATTTTCGTCAATTTTTGCAGTATTACAGGCACAGAGATGCACGGTTAAGATAGAGCAGCACAATAAGTATGAGAGAAGTTTCTTCATCATTATTAACACCGCATATTTTTAAAAAAATCCGGAAGCACTAAAGGCGTATCTTAGGGTTCGGTGTCTATAATTCAGGTACCTTCAACAGAAGAAACAATACTCTGTGCCCATTCGAGAGCTTTTTCGCGTTCTTCAGCACTGAGTTTCTTGCCGAAAATACCACATTTTACATAGAATGTATCGTCGATAAGATTGGTTCCGGCTTCACGAAGTGTTTCTTTTATTACACGTTCACCGCGGGTTCCGGCTGCACCGTCTACAATCAAAGCAACATTCTGAGCACGGTTGCTGTAAAGTTCTCTGCAGAATCTCTTGATTTCATCAGAAGGTTCAGAACCGCCGAGGCTCATCAGCAGAATAACAAGACGTTCTTTGTCAGCCGGATAAGCCGGGGGGATATCGTTTACCAGACAGCCGAACTTTTCACCGATGGCATTTGCATAGGATTCCATTTTGCCTTTTTTAGAAGCATACATAACACGCATTTTCATATTAAAAAACCTCCGTGGATCTTATATTAATATCCAATGTTATTATAGCATAAACTTTATGAAAAGAAAAGACCGAGTTTGACTGCATGACAAGATTTGGCAACAGTAACAAAAACGGTCTTGAATAATTGGTTATTAATTACAATTAACTGAGGTTATAACGCGTTATTAAAATATTTGGTTTTTCGAAGAGAACTAACAACAATAGGACAAAGAATTACATTGATAAAAAATTCGATCAAAAAATTTATGCCAGCAAGAGACAACAGCATATAGGTAATTACATTCGTGCCTCCAGCCCATTCAATAAGAACATCCTCAAAGAAAAGCACCATGCCGAGGCAGAAAATACCTGTATTTAAGATGGGACAGATTGCAGCGCCGATCATAGTTACTGTAAAATCATGTTTGGGGCTCTTTTTTACAAATTCTTTAGTTTTATTAAATAAAAATGCAGGAGCAAAACCAGCAACGCCGCCTTTTAAGAGACATAATAGAGAACAAAGGAAAGGATTTGCATTAAAGAGAATTGCTCCCGCCAGATCCATTCCGGCTGCACAAAATATCAGAACGATAAGACCAAAGATCAGTCCCAGCGCAGCGCCATAGGCAGGTCCGAGAAGAATTCCACCAATCACAATTGGCATAAGCGTGAGTGTGATGTTTACTGGAAGAAGTCCAGCGGTTAGGGTGGAAAGCAATTGGAGCACAACAACCAAGGTTGCCATAAAAGCGACCTGAACCATTTGAAGTGTCTTTTGCTTAGTACTTGTTTTCATATTTTCCTCCTGAATATTTCTGCTATCTCCCGTAAAATATGAAAGCGGTGAAACGCAGCATTAAATTTATAATTCTGACCGTAGTCAGTATTATACAAAATTATTTGCGCTGAGTGTGATGCAAATAAAGATTCACAGCGCCGATCAGAGTAAGATTCTGAATATACGAAAATTTGTTCCGGCAAGAGGGAAGTATGCTTTCGGCAAGCCCTCCTGTGGCTATCAACCCTAATTTTTCGCCGCCGCAGTATTGTTCACGTATGTTTCGGACGAAACCGTCTATAGAATAAGCATGACCCATGATGACACCGGAACGGACGGATTCACTGGTATTTTTACCGAGAATTTCCGAGGGTTTCTGCAGCGGAACATCACTCAGTAAAGCTGCAGAATGGGATAAAGCTTCCATGGATACCACAACACCCGGTAAAATCACAGTTCCGGTAAGCTCGCGTTTTTCATTTACAAATGTAATGGTAGTTGCAGTACCAACATCCAATACAACAAACGGAGGCTGAGAAATACGCAGTGCCGCAGCAATATTGGCAACAATATCAGCACCAAGCTGTTCCGGATTCTTCACTTTGATTTCAAAACCTGTACGTATGCCTTGATTGATCAGAAGCGGAGTCTTGCCGCAGATCAAAGCGGCTGTATGGGAAATGGTTTCTGTAAGAGACGGTACGACGGAAGAAATCACGCAGGCATCCAGAATACCGGTTTCTGTGGAATTCGATAGCCAAGAACGGTATGCGGGATATTTTGCATAAAAGGAATCGGAGATACGTATGGCGTGAAGCTGCAGAAACTGCAGAAACAAAATGGTATACTCATCAGCGGACAAGTTCTGCGATGCGATTTTGAAACTGCAAATCGGGGTGTTATCGGATTCCCAACGATTTGCGTCAAAAACACCGCAGGAAATGCTGGAATTGCCAATATCGATAGCCAGTACCATATAATCCCTCCGTACCATCCCCTGTTTTATACAAAATTTGCATTTTGTATAATTAGAGATATTGAAAATGAAAGGTTACTCTTCTTAAATTATAAAACATCAGCCGAAGCTTGTCAATGGAAAAAACAGACAAAAGTTCGGCTGATGCCCTATGATTGTTTATAATCTTACGCAATTTTATGCGTATGTGGTATGTAGATGTATCTTATACGATAAAATTAATCTGTATTTTTGCTTTGTTCTTGGGATCATTTATATCTGTCATTGATTTTGAGATACTTAATCCGTGTAGCTTCGCCGCCGCGCAGATGACGTTCAGCTTTATTTACCTCAAGTATTTCTTTGACGCTTTCATACATCAGCGGATTGCTGTTCTGCAGCTTTTGGGTCACATCTTTATGAACTGTCGATTTGCTGATACCGAATCTTGCTGCTGTATCCCGTATGGTACTTCGGTTTTCAATCAAATAAGCTGCCAGTTCTTCACAACGTTCTTGGTTCAGACTAAGTTTCTGAACAGAGGTATTCTCTTTCATACAGCTCCTCACTTGTAATTGCTTCATCGCAGTTTCTTCTGCAATGCGTCATTTGAGTATACGAAAAGCTGAATGAATTTATGTCCCTGTTTAATAGGTATAATTCCCTACTTCTGATGTATGAAAAAAACCCCCAGACGCAGAACGTGTGTTCTCACTTGGGAGCCTTTTCATACATTCAATTATTCAAACAGATACACGGTAGTTGTATCATATTTTTCGCCTTTTTTCAGAATTACATTTGTAAATCCGGGCATATTGATACTATTGGGCATTGCCTGGGTTTCCAGACAGATACCACAGTGTGTGTACTGCTTTACATCACCTTTAAAGGGATGATCGTCAACATTGATCATGTTAGCGGTATAAACCTGAACACAAGGCAGATCGGTATACATCTTCATGGTACGTCCGGAAGCTGTATCACGGAGCGTTGCCTGGTGTTTCAAAGTACCGTTATAATCCGCAAAGAAGAAATTGTTATCGTAACCGCCGTAAGACTGCATCATGGGGTGACTGTCACCAAAATCCGCACCTACCGCTTTTTCTTTGGTGAAATCATAAGCAGTACCGGCAACTTCAATGAGTGTTCCGTCGGGAATGTATTCGTCATTGAAAGAATTCACCTTATCGGAATTCAGCCAGAGAAGCTGGTTGTCAATGGTCGATTTGTCGTACCCTGCCATGTTGAAGTAGGCATGATTGGTGAGGTTTACGATGGTGGTTTTATCCGTTTCGGCTTCATAATGAATGGAAATTCCTGCGTCACGGGTCAGTGTGTAGGTAACCTTTACAGACAGTGTGCCGGGATACCCTTCTTCCCCGTCCGGGCTGGTATAAGTGAGCGCAAGACTCGGTTCTTCACCGTCTGTTTCAGCAACATCCCAGATCTTGGTGTTGAAACCATACTGACCGCCATGGAGCGAATTGTTGCCGTCGTTACGGAATAAAGTATATTCCTTGCCTTCCAGAACGAATTTACCGCCGGCAATACGGTTTCCGATACGGCCAATCAGAGCGCCCTGATAACCGCCGGAGGTAAGGTAACCTTCGATACAGTCAAAACCGCATACAACGTCTTCGGTGACACCATTTGCATCCGCTACCCAGAGGTTGGAGATAATACCGCCGTAGTTCAGAATCTGTACGGAAGTCCGTGTTCCGTTTTTCAGAACATATGCATATACGTCGGAACCGCAAGGCAGTCTGCCGAAAAGTTTTTTAGAAATTGACATTGCAAAATTCCTTTCTGCAGCCAATCAGTCTTCAAAACCGTTGGGATTCATCTTCTGCCATCTCCAGGAGTCTTCGCACATTTCCTTGATACCGTTTTCAGCTTTCCAGCCGAGTTCTTTCAGCGCCAGATCGGCATTGGAATAGCAGGTAGCAATATCGCCGGGACGTCTTTCGGTGATAACATAAGGAATCTTAACGCCGGTAGCTTCCTCGAAGTTCTTTACGATATCCAGAACGCTGTAACCGTTGCCGGTACCAAGATTGTACAACTTCAGACCGGCTTTTTCGGTCAGTTTCTTAACGGCAGCAACATGACCCTTGGCAAGGTCTACTACATGGATATAGTCACGGACACCGGTACCGTCGTGTGTGTCATAATCGTTGCCGAATACATTCAGGTGAGGACGCTTCCCTACAGCTACCTGGGTTACATAAGGCATAAGATTGTTGGGCATACCGTTGGGGTTTTCACCGATCAGACCGCTCTTATGAGCGCCGATGGGATTGAAGTATCTGAGAAGAACGATATTCCATTCCTTGTCAGCCTTCTGAATATCGGTCAGAACCTGTTCCAGCATGGATTTTGTCCAGCCGTAAGGATTGGTGCACTGACCCTTCGGGCATTCTTCGGTGATCGGAATAAAAGCAGGATCACCGTATACGGTTGCGGAAGAAGAGAAAATCATATTCTTGCAGCCGAACTTCTTCATAACATCAACCAGAACGAGCGTACCGGTGATGTTGTTGTTATAATATTCCCAGGGCTTGGCAACGGATTCGCCGACTGCCTTCAGACCTGCGAAATGAATAACAGAATCAATGGTGTTTTCTTCAAAGATTTTGGTCAGTGCATCGGCATCGAGAATGTCTGCCAGATAAAACTTTACGCTTTTACCGGTGATCTGCTCCACTCTTTCCAGAGATTTCTTGCTGGAATTGCACAGATTGTCGCATACAACAACATCATAACCGGCATTCTGCAGTTCTACAACAGTATGAGAACCGATGTACCCTGCACCGCCTGTAACGAGAATAGACATATAGGATTACCTCCGTTTAAAAATACGTAATTTATGATAAAAACCACATCCGGTGAATGCGGTTTTTATCGTGTATACAAAAGAAATTATTTCCAGAGACCGTCGGGATAAACACCTTCAGCGATCAAAGCGCTCAGCTTCGCGATAACTTCGGGTTTATCTTCGGAATATGTAACACCGAACCACTTGGAAGTGGTGGTCAGAACTGCAACATCACACATATCCTTCTGCATCATAGTAAATACAGTGTTGGGCAGCAAGGATTCGCTCTTGAGAGGATCTCTGTCAGGATCTGCGAGGAACTTGATGAAGTCTTCTTCAAGACCGGCAAAGATTTCGGGAGTAAAACCCCAGAAATTCATGGAAACAACGGTTTCGTTGGGAACGTGTACCTTTTCGTTACCTTCTTCGAAGTATGCGCCGCCTTCTTCTTTGTACAGCTTGGTACGTTCTACGATCTTGGTCAGATAACCGTCGGTAACATCACAGATACCGCGTGCTACACTACCGTTATCGGTCAGAGTATTGCCCAGCATATAGCCAACCATGCAGAAATGCTTGTTTCCTTCCTTGCCGTCAACATTCTTCAGGAATTCAGCAGCCTTCATGAAGGCATCACGACCGTAGAAGTCATCGGCGTTGATAACAACAAAACCATCATGCAGCGCTTCTTTACCGCAAAGAACAGCATGGGTAGTCCCCCAGGGCTTTACACGATCAGCAGGGATCTTGTCGGCAGGAACGTACTTATCCATCTTCTGGAATACGTATTCTACCTTGATCTTGCCTTCAACGCGGGCACCGATGGTTTCGTGGAAAGCTTCATAGTTTTCTTCCTTGATTACGAATACAACTCTCTCAAATCCAGCCTGAATTGCATCGTAGATAGAGAAGTCAATGATAAACTCGCCGTTTTTGGTGAAGGGGTCAATCTGCTTCAGACCACCGTAACGGGAACCCATACCTGCTGCAAGAATAAATAAAGTCATGATAAATTCTCCTCTTTGATTATGTGTTTAAGGCACATAAAAATTTATATATATATTCTATACCAAAGTTCATTAAATTTCAAGTGGAATAGACTTTTTTTATAAAAAAAACTACACAAATTATCGTTAAAATCCATGTCAGATTCCTATTTTTACGATAGCTATACGTTTTTACAGTTAATTGAAATCACAGAAGAAGCCCGTCATTGACTGCGACGAGCTTCTTCTGTTCCCTGCCGTTATACAGCAGTATCATTTATAACGTATTTACGGATGTCCTTTTTAATTACTGCCGCATCCGCATCTTCTACCGTTTTCGGTGTCGTTTCCGCTTCCGGAGAGAACGGACGGCGGGCAGAATTCACCGATCGGGAAGGTCATTTTTCTGAACAGGCTGCACGGATCATCTTCAACCGGAGTAACGCATTCTTTTTCGGGAACGCAATACTCTACGGCATTTATCAGGTACTGGGCTGGTCTTTCGATTCTGACAACGGAAAAGAACCCAAGGGAAACCAGAAGCGTATTGTTGCCATTGTCGTCTACAAGGTCATGATCGAAGTGTGCCACAACATTGTCCGGAATTTCATCCAGTGCACAGCAGCAGCTGATGCAGCAAGGTACCCGCGGTTCTACAACTTTTGTACCCAGAATGATCGGGTCCACAGTCTCCAGCACGGCGATGGGCAGATTGGAGGAACGGGAGTGTTTACACCCGACACCGCAGCTGCAGAAACCGCCGTTCTGGGATTCGCTTTTGAATACGTTGACATTCCCTTCGCTGCCAAACAGAATTACTTTTTTCTCTACAACGGCAACACCTTCAAATTCCTGAAGGTTTCCGGGACCGATACAGGCTTCCAAAACGATTTTTACATAAATTCTGATGGAGAGTTGATAGAACCCCCGGTTGAAAGGTACCGAATCAATATCGATGTACGACCACAGCACTTTCGACGATTTTGCACGTATCACGGAAGTTCTGTTCACAATATCCTGCCCATTGCACGTCAGGTAAACTTTTACATCTTCAAAACAATCTTTATCACGACAGGAGTCCAGGACACGATAGGTGTCAATGCAAACCATTTCTCTGTCCTTCCCTGTCTGTGAACAGCTTGCATTTCTGTTATCAGCCATTTTTTTAACCTTTCGTTAGATAGTAGAGAGGCAATACTCTCCCGTAACAGAATATGCGGCGATACGTTTTCGGTGAAATAAAAACGAACCGATCTACATTTCTGAGACCGGTTCGTTTCTATACGTATTGTATTTTCTGATTACAGGTACTTCATCATGGTTTCGGTAGCGTCTTCAACAGCGATAGAAGAAGTCATTACACAGTTTACAGTGTAGTTCTTCAGGAGAGCATCAACTTCCTGCAGGAACTTATCGAATTCAGCAACGTCGTTTTCACAGATCTTCAGCGCGGAATCGATGAACAGATCGGTAACGTCATGGTTGCTTGCCAGAATACCGGCGATGAATCCGTACAGGGACTGACCGTCGTTGATGGAATACTGTTCAGCATCAATCAGTCTGCACTGATAGCGGATGTCGAACTTCAGCTTATCGCCTTTTTCAATGCATACAACATCACCCTTGGTCATGTCCAATGCGCTGTTTACCATATCGATCAAGGTCTTAGTCTTGCCGGAACCCTTTTTGCCAATAATCAGTTTCATCATAATTTGTCCTCCGTTTATTTTAAAGTATTAAATTATTTCATTCTTGCTTCGAGAGCAGCTTTCTGTTCTTCGAAACCGGATTTGCCGAGGAGTGCGTACATATTCTTTTTATAAGCTTCCACACCGGGCTGGTCGAAGGGATTGACACCGAGCATATAGCCGGATACTGCGCAGGCAAGCTCGAAGAAGTATACCAGATAACCGAAGGAGAATGCACTTCTGTCAGCAACTTCGATAACCAGATTTGGAACACCGCCGTCGTTGTGGGCAAACAGAGTACCGGTCATCGCCATTTTGTTTACATCGTGCAGTTCCTTGCCCGAGAGGAAGTTCAAACCGTCAATGTTGTTGGGATCATCGGGGATCACAACAGAATCATTTGAGCTGGTAAAGGAGATTACCGTTTCGAACATGGTACGCAGACCTTCCTGGATGTACTGACCCAGGGAGTGGAGATCGGTGGAGAAAATAACGGAAGAAGGATACAATGCCTTGTTATCCTTGCCTTCGCTTTCGCCGTACAACTGCTTCCACCATTCGCAGAACATCTGTACAGCAGGTTCATAGGATACCAGAATTTCAATGGACTTGCCTTTGTTGTACAGGATATTTCTGAGAGCTGCGTAACGCAGACAGGGGTTAGTAGCTACATCATCATTATTGAGCTTTTCACGGGCATCTGCAGCACCGTTCATCATATCACAGATGTCGATTCCTGCGACTGCAATGGGAAGCAGACCAACGGCTGTCAGTACAGAGTAACGACCGCCGATATCATCCGGAACTACGAAGGTTTCGTACCCCTTATCGGTGGAGAACTCTTTCAGTTTTCCCCTTGCTTTATCTGTTGTTACGAAAATGCGTTCTCTGGCTCCTTCTTCACCATACTTCTTTTCCAGCAATTCTCTGAAGATGCGGAATGTCACAGCAGGCTCGGTGGTGGTACCGGATTTGGAAATTACATTGATACAAACATCCTTGTCTTCACAGATGGAAAGAATGTCTGCCAAAGAAGATGCGCTGATGCTGTTCCCTGCGAAATATATATCAGGTGTGTCTTTTTTCTTGTTGTTATAGAGAGGGGACTTTACGAATTCGATCGCAGCCCGTGCACCGAGATAGGAACCGCCGATGCCAATAACAACAAATACATCACACATTTTCTGAATTTTTGCGCTTGCTTTCTGGATACGCGAAAATTCATCTTTGTCGTAATTTACGGGAAGATCGACCCAGCCAAGAAAATCATTGCCGACGCCGGAGCGGTCATTTACGACCCTATAAGCGGCACGGGTCAGATGAGAGATCTTTTCTACCTCATCTGGTGTAACAAAACCGGTGAGGTATTTTTCATTGAGTGAAACTGCCATTGTTTTTGCCTCATTTCTTCGTCATGCAGAATACAGAAAGCATGACGACTCTGATTTCTTCAGCATTAATGGATTGGTGCTACATAGTAAAACGCAATGCCAGACGTTTTAAACGGAATGAAAGTGTATTGGTGTTATATATATAATACAACATTTTGCGGTATTTTTCAATAGGAAATTCGTGAATAAATGCTTACTTTATCAAATATATTCCCAACATTTTGGCAAGCAGACCGAAAAAACTGATTTTTTCCACGTTTTCTGCGGCAATAATTGGCTGCTCTGCAAAAATTTCTCCATTCTGCAGATACCTTACTTTACCGATTGTTTCTCCGGCGCATACAGGAGCCTGGATGTCGCTCTCAAAAAGAACCTCAGTGGTTATATTTTTGTTCTTCCCTTTCTCAAGAAGCATACTGAGCGGTGCCACCTCTCCAGAACAGGAATTCTTGACACCTCCAATCACAGTGGTTTCCCCTGCACTGCCGCCCGGAGTCTCAAAAACGGAATAATTGGCAAATCCCCAATCCAATAAAGTTTTGGCTGCTTCGTTACGGATATCCCGCGTGTCTGAGCCCATAATGACAGCAATCAGATGCAGCCCTTCACGCTTGGCGGTTGCACTGATGCAGAATTTCGCTTTGGATGTAGAACCGGTTTTCAGACCTGTAGCACCATCATAAAATCGGATCAGGCGGTTCGTATTGGTCAGCCCAAAAGCGCCGTCTCGAATAGTATCCATCCAAATACCGCTGTATTCCAGAATTTTTTCATGTCCAATCAGTGCACGGGACATCAAAGCTATATCGTATGCACTGGTGAGATGGTTCACGGTATCATCATCCAGTCCGGTTACGTTTTCAAAATGGGTGTTGTTCATCCCCAGTTCTGCAGCACGGTCATTCATTTTTGCTACAAAAGCTTCTTCGCTGCCGGCTACCTTTTCTGCCAGGGCAACAGCGGCATCATTTGCCGAAGCGATGATCACACATTTCAGCATCTCTTCCACCGGCATGGATTCTCCCGGTTCCAGATATACCTGTGATCCGCCCATGGATGCCGCATATTCGCTGACAGAGACCGTATCGTTCAGGGACAATGCACCGGAGTCAACTGCTTCCATAATCAGCAGAAGTGTCATGACTTTGGTTACAGAAGCCGGAGGCAATGCTTTATCCGCATTTTTAGCATATAAAACAGTCCCGGTATTGTAATCCATCAGAACAGCACTCTGTGCATTTACAGTAAACGGCATTTTATCGGGAACTTCAGCGTTCAGACTAAACGTGCACAGGAATATAAGTACGGCAACAAGGATCAGCGCCGCAGTACTTTTGATAACAGAGTTCATAAACTGCACCTCGTAATTCTATCGGATAAGCTGTACCTAGTCTATATTTACGGGGGCATTCATGAAAATATGCTTTCAATTATCAGGAATCAATGATAATCAGAAGTTTTGTTTCGGGAAATATTCCGGAATTTCCGTTTCACTGGTCACATCACGGATGATCTCTTTCTGGGTTCTGGCAATCTGGCTGACAATGAATGTACCGGAAGACGGTTCGATCTCCGTCTTTACCTTGGTGTAGATCTCGCCGCGGAAACGTACCAGCTCGCCGGACAACTTTTTGATTTTGCCTGTAAAAGGATTCCATTCTTCGGGCTGATGGCGTCCTTTCAGCAAAATATTGTTATTGTACGTATTACCGGTGGTATTGGTGATGAAATAAATGTCACAGCCGGCATAACGCTTGTGGAGATAATTCATAGAACAACCCTTAGCCAGACGTGGACCGATCTTAACTTTCAGAAAAGCGGGTAAATGATAGTTT
>JAFUKI010000151.1 GCA_017467815.1 Clostridia bacterium | reverse complement strand
CTTATGCAGCATCGGTTATCATCCACGCATTGAAGAAATACTGTTGGGAGCGCACCCGCTTGATACATATCCCAAGCGGAGAAGTCCGCGAGATGTACATCCTGTACAAAGCTGAAGAAAAATTGAGGATTGAACTTCACCGGGATCCGACTACAGAGGAACTTGCCGAGGCGTGCGGTATGACGGTTAAACACGCCCAGCGGTTGCGGAACACTCCCTTTGATACGGAGTCCTACGATGCGATCCTCCCCAACAGCGGTACAAGTTCTCATGAGAGCGAGGATGAAGAACCGCCGCAGATGCTTAACGAGACGCTTCCGAAACACAATGAGGAGAAAATACACTTTCCACCCAGTACCCGGGTCACTTTGCACGACTCTCTCGTTATACTGCGTAAGGAGCTGAAAAAATTGGATAAATTTCAGTATGAGGTAATAAAATACCGCTTCAATCTGGGGCGATATAAGGGGAATACTTCATTTGAAGAACAACGGCTCTCGCTGCAGGATATCTGTTTTATGCTGAACGCCACCAAAGGTCTGGTCATTAAAACAAAATATGCCGCATTGCGGAAATTGCGACAGAATATGATCGATGATTTCAAAGAGGAATTCGATGTTGTCCGGATCACGCCCCGACTGCTGAATGAGGTTCTCGCAGCGGAGCGGGCAGCCGAGCGTGCCGGACAATTTTGAAAATAATGTTTCAGTTGTTTTTCTTGAGAACAGCAGTTTCCAGAACATCTTCAAGCACACTTTGAGCCAGAAGAGCGGCGGTATCCCGGGGGATCGCTTTTTCGTTTTTCAGAGCGGTTTGCAGTAACTCTACCGCATCGTTCAGCTGAAAAAGCAGGGCTTTGTACTTCCCGCGTCCAATCGGACTGTACTTGCCTTGCAGTTTTCTCATCCTTTCGTTCAGATTGATGATTTCCTGCTCGTAGTCGCCCCTGCCGCTGTCGCTGGTAAGGTAATAGTGCCGTGCAAGCCGCTTCAGTGCAACGCCCTGCGGCGTGGTATTCTCCTGTGCCGCCGGGATAAAGTGTTTATTCAAAGCCTGAACCAGCTGATTGATATCGATGTCAGACTTTTTACCGAAATACTGTTCTTCCAACTGCGGCAATATCCGCACGGCTTCGACCAATAAGTGCACAACTTCAAATGCGACACTCCACAACTCGCGTTCTGTTTTTGGTTTCCATGAAACACCCGTCTCATAATCAATCCGTTTTTGAAGCGGAAAATAGAGCTGCTCCTGACAGCAAATCAGAGCCTGATAAAACTGTATAAGAGGCTCGCTGCCGCATGTGTCCAAAAAATAATACATTCGGCGCATTCCGATTTCGGTTTCGATGTCTTCGCAGAAAAGCTTTGGCGCAGTATAGTGTCTTCGCAGGATGCTGCTGTATTCCGGGTGACGATTTCCTATAATTTTCATCAAATGTGGAAAAAAGCGGCAGATGTTGTACTCAATAAAATCGCCAATCGGCGAATCGCATCTGCCGAACGCATCCCGGACGAGCTTGATCCCGTTGAGTATTTTCGGATCTTTCTGCCATGATTTATCTTTTCCGAAAGGACACTCTGCGCAAGCTCCGGGTTCCCAGCCAATTAAGCCGATAGAAGAAGTTTTCAAATATCCGCTTTTTTCATCGCGTCTCATATTGTGCCAGTTCCAGATACACAGCGGTTCCCCGAAACGGCGGATAGTTGCAATGAATTCTTCAAAATCGACATTGATATCCCATTGTTCATTCTTGAGATCAAATTGTGCAGATTGGATAGCATCAGCCATATATTTGACGAAACATCCCTCATCCCGATATTGAGAATATAGCCCGCCTTGATAAAAATCCATATCAACTCCCTGCACACGATGCCAATATTATAATTATGATAACGACCAAACATCCACAGCCAAGTGCGCTGTTTCCGTCATTGTTTTTATTCGGAGCTGATGGTCGGCTGGCATCTTCCAACAGCCGCATCGCTCCGTAAAAGGCTAAAAAGTTCTTAAACATAATTTCACTTAAAGGGTAATTCCGGTTGATAGCAAAACACCTGCCGGGGCGGTGTGTACGTTTTTTCCGGAACAGGACGGCTGAACAGAGCAATGATTTTCTTCAACATAAGGCAAAATCCTTTCATGATTAACTTTTTTATTCGTTACTACTCGCAGCGTTGAGTTCGTGCCATTCAGTGCTCCCGAATGTATCAAAATACCGCCACTTCCCATTGTCAAAAAGGTATATAAAATGCGTCATATCGAAATTTCGGACAAGCATTCCTTCATCTCTGACATATCCCGGAAGCCCACTTCTTGGGGCCGTAGATTTCTCCGGGGATGTATCAAGGTTGAGAATTTCGCCAAGAGCAAGAAGAGCCTCGACCTGTTCGGTGGTCTTATATGCTGAACAGAGTATTGTACCGGCATTTTCCGGGTCTCCATCCTGCAGCAGACGCGCCAGATTAACTGTTCCATTGGGTCTTTTGATTGCTATTACAGCGTAAGTACTCATAATTTATTCCTCCCGAAATTCAAGAAGCTTTTTGTTTCTCTCGATTTGTATTTTGCTTTTGTCTATAATATATTATAGTCAAGTGGACATCT
>JAFUKI010000150.1 GCA_017467815.1 Clostridia bacterium | reverse complement strand
CGGCATTGGCAGCGGCGTACACTTCACCGTCCCCGGAAACCACAAAGGTCATGAGCGCAGGGACAGTTACGGAAAAGCGGAGTACACGATAATCGCACACATCGCAATACCCGTCACCATCGTCGTCATAATGATCGGTGTATTCGTTGTCGATAAACCCGCAGTCACAGTAGAATTCTCTGAAATGCTTGTATTCTGAATATGCTGACCAATTATCATATTCCAGATTGTGTGCTTCTGTATCTTCAATGGTATGTCCGCAGTCACAGGCGTAAGTGACAGTATGCTGTTCGCCATCTTTCGGGACTACGCCTGCAACAGTGCTATGCTCATGTTCTTCATAATCATAACCGCTGTATCCGCAGGAGCAGGATTTACTCCGTCTGTGTTCGGAATCATCGTAGGATTCCCAATCGCCGTAGGAAAAAGTATGATCTTCCGGTTCTTCGGCTGTATACCCGCATTCACAGGCATACAGGATGTTATGCTGGGTTTCATCTTTGGGTTCTGTTCCGGTTTCGGTGGTATGTTCATGATCTTCATACTCATATCCGCTGTATCCGCAGGAGCAGGATGCAGTACGTCTGTGTTCGGAATCACTGTACGATTCCCAATCTCCATAAGAGAAAGAATGGCTTGCAGTTTCCGTACCGGAATAGCCGCAGGAGCAGGAACCGGTGCGGCTGTGCTGGGTATCGGAAATGCTCGTCCAGTTTCCGGTGGTGATGCTGTGACCGGCATATTCGGTATTGCTGTACGAGCAGGTGGAACAGGAAACCGTGCGCTTATGCTGGGTATCCGAATATTTTGTCCACGATCCGTAGGTCAGATTATGGCTTGCAGTTTCTGTGGTACTGTACCCGCAAGAACAGCTTACCGTCCGCCTATGCTGAGAAGAACCGGTGGATGTCCATGATCCGTAGGAAAGAGAATGGCTTGCGTATTCATAATTGCTGTATCCGCAGTCCGAACAGTAAACAGAGCGTCTGTGCTGACTGCCGCTGTAATTTGTCCATGAGCCGTAGGAAAAATCATGGCTTTCGTATGTAGTGGAGCCGATGTAGGAAGAACAAGTGGAGCAATAGCTTCCGACCTTATGTTGGGCGGAGCTGTACTGGCTGTATTCCGACGTGGTGGAATGATAACCGTACTCATAGGAACCTTCGCCGCAGTCGGAGCAGGCATACAGACGATAGTGGCGGGAGCTGTTGTAATACTCCCACGCACCATAACTGTAACTGCCGTGATCGGTACCGCTGTCCACAAGTTCATCGCATCCATCACAGTATTCATACCATTCGCAGCCATCCCATTCTGTATAGGTATAATACCCGTGATCGTCCCCGTAATCCATGAGTTCATCACAGTCCCGGCAGTATTCGTACCATTCACATCCGTCCCATTCGGTATAGGTGGAACCGTGTTCGATACCGTAGTCCAGAACCTCGCCGCAGTCCTCGCAGTATTCCTCCCACTCACAGCCGTTCCAGTCGATGTCGGTATAATCGTGGTAGCAGATATCGCTGTAACCGCAGAGCGTACATTCACCGCCGCTCATTTTATGAACACCGGCATTGGTGCCCTGATAAATATCCTCGCCGCAGTTATCACAGTAGCCGCGGATAACATGATATGTATCCGTCCACTGTTCATAATCCGTACTAAAAGAACTCATTTCAAAACAGTTCGGGCATTCCACCACTGCCGCAGATACGGCGAAGGGAAATACTGTGCATACCATCATGCACATCAAAAATATGGAAAAAAAGCGTTTTGTAAATGTTTTCATATTCATCCTCCGTTATTCCACTATGGAAATCGTAAATACTACCTTCGCAGCTTCGATACCTTCGGTGTTCTGAGCGTCACCGGAAACCTTGGCAAAGTAAGTCAGAGGAAGACTTACTCCGGCTTTGATTACCGGAAATGCCTTATCATTGATGTTCAGCTTTCCTGCACCGGTGGTGGGACAGCCGTTGAATTTCAGTGCGATGGTTTGTGTGCCGCTGAAGTTGTCGTAATTACCGACTTTGTACGCACCGTCCGTGACCGAAACCGCTGTGATCTTTACTGCTCCGGTTTTTGCATTGTTGGTGATCTTGGCGTTATCCGCCGTTACCACAACACCGTTGATTACCTCTACCGGAAAGGATGCGGGAACAGTCACATTGACAGCTCTGTATTCGTTGGAAACGGTCAGCGTTACGGGAACGGTTGCCGTTGTTGAGTTTGCGGCAAATGCTGTGATGCTCATGGTAAGCATCATAATCACAGCCATACATAACGCCGAAAGACGTTTGTTTTTCATAGTACCTCCAATCCGCAGAAAAGGGGCAGTCTCCATTGAAACCGCCCCGTCTGCTGAGTTATTCGATTATACTTGTGAGGATTACTCCGCAAGGTCCCATTCGATCACGAAAATGACATTCGCAATAGTGGAGTTGTTGACCGCGCCGGACATCGGGGTAACGATAGCGGCGTAGTCGATTGCAACAGTATTGCCGGAAGTGTCGCCCACACCAGTCATATAGCATCCGTCCATGGGAGCTGCGATCAGACGCTGGGTGGAGGCATTGCCCTTAGTCATGACTTCCTTACCGCCGCCGATAGAGAGCGCGAAACCGAGCTTGTTGGAGTCTACCTTCTCACCGGCGAGGGAGTTCTTGTCACCGAAGGAAGTCAGATTCCAGTCGGAAGCAGCGGAGATGGTAACGGTCTTGACCCGGACAGCACCGTAAGACTTGTTGACAATCTTGCAGTTGTCCGCAGTCACCACAGTACCGTCATCGGACAAGGCAAGCGGGAGTGCGGTGGGCACGGTTACGTTCAGCTTGGTCGGGGTAACAGTACCGCCGCCGGTGCCGTCATCGTTCAGACCGCCGTTGGTGGTGGTCAGGTTGACGGGAGTGCTGCCGGAACCGCCGCTCTGGTTGATCTCAGCGGCAGATACAGAGATGGATGCGGCGCACAGCATACAAGCGGCGAGAGCGAGGGAGATGAGTTTGGTTTTGAAGTTGGTCATAGAATTTCTCCTTTCAGATTTTCAGAAATTTCACTTACGCTGCGGTATCCCATTCGATCACGAATACCACATTGGCGATGTTGGCGTTGGTCACAGCGGAGGAAAGCGGAGTTACGATGGCTTCATAATCCACATAAACCGCATTGCCGGAGGTGTTGCCGATACCGCTCATGTAGCAGCCTGCGATGGGGGAAGAAATAAGCATCTGGGAGGATTCATCGGAAGTATCGGTCATTACCTGAGTACCGCCGCCGATGGAAAGAGCGAAGCCGAGCTTATTAGAATCCACCTTTTCGGAAGCCAGCGTGGACTTATCCCCGAAGGAGGTCAGGCGCCAGCCGTTTGCAGTGGTGATGTTGACGGACTTCACACGGACAGCGCCATAGGAATTGTTGATGATCTGGCAGTTGTCGGCAGTGGTTACATCACCGGTCTGAGACATGGCCATGGGCAGTGCGGTGGGAACGGTCACGGACATTGCCGTAGCGGAGGGATCACCGTCGAGGGTACCGTCTTCAGTGGAGCTGAGATACACGGGCGTGCTTCCGGAACCGCCATC
Organism: Clostridia bacterium; assembly: GCA_017467815.1. Taxonomy (GTDB): domain Bacteria; phylum Bacillota; class Clostridia; order Oscillospirales; family CAG-272; genus UMGS1696. Next base: position 4,337 of record JAFUKI010000150.1, on the reverse strand, counting down.
GGTGTTGACTTCAGCGGCAGATGCAAAAACAGATGCGGACAGAGCCAGACACAAGGCCAGAGCGAGAGTGATAAACTTTTTCATGTAGATTTCTCCTTTGATTTTTAGAAATTTTGATTGATTTGGTTTGATTACGGTTTACTCAAGAACCGTGATACTGATAATAGCACCGGCACAGCCCAGGTAACTGCCGGTGTTGGGGTCTACGTTGTAGAACATGGCGGTACAGTCGTATGTGCCTGCAGGAAGATCTACGCTCAGCTTGGCGTGTTCGATCTTACTGCCCACAGGAATCGCACCGGATTTGTAGATCATTTCTCCGGTATCGTTGCGGCTGATTTCCACCACCTGCGGGTAGCGGTTGATGCCTTCGTTGACGATCATGAGATTTCCTTCAGCAGTACCTTCACGGAAGTTCGGGGAGGTATTCATGCTGATGTTAATCATGCCTTCTTCGACCTTGGCGTTCAGGGATGCGATGATCTTGTCGGTGTCGGCTTCGTTCCAGCCGCCTTCCACGGCACTGTCGTCATATACGATGCCAGGATCGGTTTCTACGGGATTGTCGATGCCGGGCTTTTCGTTTTCACAGCCACGGAAGACGGCAAGCAGAATGGCGATGATAAGCAGAACACCGATCACGATGGCGATGGCTTTGTTGCTGTTTTTTGTGTCCTTACGGCTGTTGTTCTTGTTCGGATGTGCGGAATGATTCATGTTGTTTCTCCTTCGATAGTTCAAATTTGTGTTTTGGCGGCGTCTTTGTTCGGATCACCGCACTAAGGCGGGATCACCAGACGGCGGAGCAGATAGCGGGTCATAATCCTCCTTTCCGTGACCATGAAAAAACGGCGATTCAGAAACCGGAACCGCCGTACAGGTCATGATTCACTTTTGTGGTATAGTAACTCTCCATCGTTGCCGGAGCATTGACGAGTGTTTTCAGAAGATAGGGCTTGATGTTGTGGATTTCCGTGGTGTTTTTGTCAAGACAGGTGAAGATATATTCCAGATGCGAAGCATTCAGACGGAGCAGCCGGTCTTTCACCAGCGAATACGGGTAGACATCCTTGCCGAGTTCAAAGGTTGCCCGGCGGGTACACAGAGCTTCCGAAGCAATATCCACGATTTCGTCCAGCCGTTCTTTCGGATAGCGTTCGCACATGATCTCGTACTCGATGTTTTCTGTGATACGCTCTCTCGCTTCCTCATATCCCATCACATCCATCGGCGCAGGCTCCGGCATAATAAACGGCGGTGCTGCTTCCTTGAATGATTGATTCGGATTTGATTCGTAAGTAATAGATTTATTTAGTTCTTGATTCTTTATTTCTTTATATGTCGTTGGCTTTTCCTGTGCAGGTTCGTCCAGTGTTGGATTTTCCGGTACAGGAGAATCCAGTGCAGGACAAGCAAAAACAGGCATATCGGATGCAGGTTCAAAAGTTTCTGTATCGGTTTCCGGAACGGGATTTTCCACAGGATTTTCCGGCTTTTCCACAGGCTTACGGGGCGTTTCGTAGATCACATATTCCATGCCGCCCAGTCTGCCTTTTTCATCACGCTTGCGTTCCCGGACGATGTACCCGTGTTCCTCCAGTTCCCGGATACCCTGACGGATGGAATCCAGACCGTCGGAGAACAGGTATGTAAGTCCATTCAGGGTGTAGTCCCAGCTTTCCGGAAGGGACAGCATTTCCACCAGCAGTCCTTTTGCTTTGGCGGACAGGGATTTGTCCTTGAAAACACAGTTTGCGATCACCGTAAACTCACGGCTTTTTTCTACTCTGAATACCGACATTGTACTTCCTCCTGTATCTTGTCGTGTTATCGTTCAGTTGTGGTTTTATGGATTTTGAAAATATCTGTGCCATGCTTGGCAATCATCATGGCATTGACGATCAGAGTGAATTCCTCCTGCGGAATGATCTCTTCATCCAACAGCTCACCCATCGGAAGATCAATCCTGCCGCCGTACAGCTTCCTGGCATAGGACAGCAGGGTGTAACCGAGAGTACCGATCCCCTGAATACGGACGTTTTTGAAATGGATGCTGCTTCTCATGAAGCATTGAGAACACCGCTTGTATAAATCTTCATCAGCGGTCAGCAGATATACGGCAGCATAGTATCCCGGTTTTGTGAATATCTCACGGCATCCTGCGGTGGCGTAAAGAAATCTGCTTTCGTGATCCTCGTCACGCCACAGGCTTCCGGGAAAGTATTTGATGGAAGTCTGCAGTCTGCGGAATAGGATTCGGTTGTAGTTGAATGTGGTTGAGATCAGTTCTTCATACCCGACCACACCTGCTTCCAGACGTTCCGGAAAGATAATACACTCCGGAGCAATGCAGCCGGGTGTAACGCCGCCGCCAGGTCGAATGTATTCGGTGCAGTCCCGGCAGTTGACTTCTTCGGGTACGGCTTTCTTTTTTCTGATTTTCAAGTTTTCCTCCCAATGAAAAAAGGGCAAGTGAAATTTTCTTCAACTTGCCCTTTGGTAATATTCAATTTTTAACGCTGGAACTGCTGCTGACGTTTCCTTTGCCAACCCTCCAACAGCTTGATGATTGTTTCCTGCATTCTTTGCGGGGTATAGGAATGCGGGAAGTATTTCTGCAGTACCTCGCCGGGGATTGTGATGTCCATCTTCTCAGGTTTCTTCTGTTCCATCATGATACCGAGCATGGTATCGTCGTTCAGCTCTCCGGATTGGGACAGTTTTTTCATACGCTGTGCCTGTGAGAGTGACGGGGTAGCCTGTTCGGATTCGATGGTGTCGAGAAGGAGCTTCTGTTCCTCCGGCTTCAGGTAGGAGATTTCTACGGCAGGAGTCATTGCCATCTTGCCGGTGTCCACCATCTGTTGGAGTTCCGGTTCCAGTTCGGTCAGGCGGATGTACCGCTGTACTGTTCTGGCACTGTCATCGGTACTTTCAGCAACAATACTGTCCGAACGTACTCCGCGTAAATCTGTGCCAACTTGGCACGAATTATTTTTTGAAGGTCTTCCGGCTTGTCTTTTGATTGCTTCCAGCTTCATCTTGTATGCCGCTGCACGTTCGCTGGGTAAGATGTTCTCACGCTGGAGATTGCTGTCTACCATCACAATGGTCGCAGCGTCCCGGTCAAGATTCCGCACGATCACCGGCATGGTTTCCAAACCGGCAAGTTCACTGGCGTACTTCCTGCGATGTCCCGATACAATTTCGTAACCGCCATCTTCACAAGGACGGACGATTGCCGGAACAAGGACACCGTATTCTTTGATACTGTCCACGGTGTCTCGCATGGCATCATCGTCCCGAAGCTGAAACGGGTGTCCGGGGAAAGGACGCAGTTCGGTAAGCGGAACGTGGATAATTCCTTCGGTAGAGTTTATGGGTAGTCACCTCCGTTTCTGGAATAGAAAAAGGGCGTTTCAATCGAAAACTGAAACGCCCATGTGATTATATTTTTTGTCGTGTATTTTACATCTCCTTTTTTCGGGATTTTTGATGATGCTCTCCGTAAGAGCCGCTGCCTGATTTCAGATGGTGGAAAAGGGTGAAATACAGGCGAAATAGGGTTAAATAACCTCAAAACCATGGATTTGTGGGCATTTCCGGTTTGTCGTTATTATACCATAAGGGCACAGCACAGCCAGTATTCTCTACGACAACGGATGGGAGCTGAAAGACATCCAGCAGTGGCTGGGTCATGCGGATATTGGGACAACGGGGAATATTTATACCCACCTCACAAGGCTGCGGAAAGAGAGCATCGGGCGTGATCTGGAGAATGTGTTTCGGAGGTAAGAAAATGTATATTATTGAATAAATTATTTTGAGTCTACATGAGTGAGAGCAAATTATTTTTCTTTTTGCTGCCTCATCTCTTGCAAAAATCCACACATACTCCTGCACGTATCCTGCATTTTGGTTAGAAAAAAGTTAGAAAAACGCCTTTGTCTAACCGGGACTAGAGGCCACTCACTGTTTCCTAGCGGAAAAGTGGTCAAATTGCCGAAAAACACCCGAAAAAAGCACAAAAAAAGCCGAAACACTCGTTTTCTTTGAGCATTTCGACTTAAATCTCATCGGAGTGACTGGATTCGAACCAGCGGCCTCTTGGTCCCGAAGGCATAGATTTACATTTATCCAACGATTTCTGATGGGTTTTAGCCCTTTCCGCTCGGGTGGAGATGGTTTCGGAAAGGATTGATTCCACTGATTCCGGGTACTCCGAGCGGGACTATGGTCAGATATGTGGTCAGATAACACAACACCCGATCTGGCTGATACTGAGCCATAATCCGGAGACTGCCGTATTGCAGTATAAGTCGGCGGAAATTGCTAGT